>DASWAK010000118.1:0-14149 GCA_036391175.1 Pseudolabrys sp. | reverse complement strand
GACATATTCTGAGTCTCACGCAGCGGTGGTGCAGCCGGCCAACGAGTCGCGCGAGCCAACCAGCTCCGGCCGCAGTCTGATGTTGGAGAGCGATCGTCAAGGTCATTTCCAAGTCGAGGCTAGAGTCGAGGGGCGGTTTGTCGACTTCGTAGTCGATACCGGCGCGTCGCTTGTCGTGCTTCGCGAAACGACCGCCGCGCAAGTCGGCATTCGGCTGCAACCGCGCGACTACACCGCTACCGTCGTCACTGCTAACGGTAAGATCATGGCCGCGCGCGCCAAAATCGAACGTATCGAGGTCGGCGGCATCACTGTCTATGATGTGCCGGCCGTGGTGCTGCCCGACGAGGCGCTGGCGAAAAACCTGCTCGGCGTCTCGTTCTTGTCACGGCTCAAGCGCTACGAATATGCCAACGGGCGCATGGTGCTCGAACAGTAGGCAAGGACTTCCGGTTTCTCCGCGAATTGACTTGGACGGAGCGCTTTGCGCCTCTCCGGCGTTAGGGTATTGGATTCACGCCACCCTTTGCTTGAGGACCTGATGTTTCCAACGCCGAAACCCGCGCTCACACCAAATACCTACGCCTATGAATCCTCGCCGCTGGTAAAGCCTACCGGATTTCGCGAATACGACGCGCGTTGGCTCCTGGAAAAAGAAATCAACCTGATGGGCGTGCAGGCGCTTGGGCTTGGTCTTGGCACGCTGATTCGCGAACTGAACATCAAACCAGAGATCGTCACCGGCCATGATTTCCGCAGCTATTCATCGGCGGTGAAGATGGCGTTGGTCTCGGGCTTGATGGCGTCAGGCTGCAAAGTGCACGACATCGGCCTGGCGATCACGCCGATGGCCTATTTCGCCCAGTTTGAACTCGACGTGCCATGTGTCGCCATGGTCACAGCCTCGCACAATGACAATGGATGGACCGGCGTAAAGATGGGCGCCAACCGGCCGCTTACGTTCGGGCCGGTGGAGATGAAGCGGCTGAAGGAAATTGTGCTGGGGGCTAATTTCGATTTCAAAGATGGCGGCAGCTATGTGTTTGTGGAGAATTTCCCCGAACGCTACATTGCTGATCTGACCAAACGGCCGAAGCTCAAGCGCAAACTCAAAGTGATTGCCGCTTGTGGCAATGGTACCGCTGGTGCCTTTGCGCCGAGAATTCTACAAGCAGTTGGCTGTGAAGTTGTGCCGCTCGATTGCAATCTCGACCACACTTTCCCACGGTACAATCCCAACACCGAAGACATGAAAATGTTGCACGCCATGCGTGACGCTGTGTTGGTCAACAAGGCCGACGTCGCGCTCGGCTTCGATGGCGACGGAGACCGTTGCGGTGTGGTCGACAACGAAGGTGAGGAGATTTTTGCCGACAAGGTGGGCGTGATGCTGGCGCGTGACATGTCGGCGCTGCACAAGAACACGACCTTTGTGGTCGACGTGAAATCGACCGGTCTGTTCCTCACCGACCCGGTGCTGAAAGCCAACGGCGTCAAGGTCGACTACTGGAAGACCGGCCATTCCTACATCAAGCGGCGTGTCAACGAACTCGGCGCGCTCGCCGGCTTCGAGAAGTCTGGGCACTTCTTCTTCAACAAACCGTTTGGCCGCGGCTATGACGATGGCATGATCTTCGCGCTCGCCGTTTGCGACATGCTCGACCGCAATCCGGGCAGCAGCATGGCCGATTTGCGCAAGGCGTTGCCGAAGACCTGGGGCTCACCCACGATGTCGCCGCACTGCGATGACGAGAAGAAATACGCGGTGGTGGATGCGGTCGTGAAGCAATTCGAGGCGGCCAAAGCAAACGGGACGAAAGTCGCTGGCCAGCCGATCCGTGAGCTGGTTACCGTGAACGGTGTGCGCGTCACTGTCGAGGATGGTACTTGGGGTTTAGTGCGCGCCTCATCGAATAAGCCCGAGCTGGTGGTCGTAGTCGAAAGTCCCGTGTCAGAACAGCGCATGCGCGAGATGTTCCAGGCGGTCGACGGCGTAATTCGCACGCATCCGGAAGTGGGTGCCTACAATCAAACGATTTGATTTTCTGCCTTTATCGGCCTCAGGATGAGGCAGATTGAGTTCGGATCGGAGTTCAATGCGCATTGCTATTCTCGGCGCCGGCCCTGCGGGACTTTATCTCGCGTATTTAGTCAAGCGTCGCCAGCCTGACATCGACGTCACCGTCATCGAGCAGAATCCAGCCGACGCGACCTTTGGCTTCGGCGTTGTGTTCTCCGACCGGGCCTTGGAATTCTTGCGCGAGGACGACGAGGAAACGTACGCGGCAATCGTTCCGCACATGGAGTCCTGGAGCGACATCACCATCGTCCATCGTGGCGAGCGCGTGGTGATCGATGGCGTCGGGTTTGCCGCCATCGGCCGGCTCAAGCTGCTGCAATTGTTGCAGGCACGGGCCCACTCGGTTGGCGTTGAGCCGGTCTACCGGCGCTTGGTGAAAAACCTTTGCGAACTGAATGACGTCGACCTCACCGTGGGGGCGGATGGAGTCAATTCGCTTGTAAGACGCAGCTACGAAAAAGAGTTCGGCGCTAGCGTGCGCCTGCTGACCAATCGCTTCGCCTGGTTCGGCACGACCAAGCCCTTCGAAACATTGACCCAGACTTTCGTCGAGACCGAACTTGGATGTTTTAACGCGCATCATTACCGATACGCGCCAAATCTCAGCACGTTTATCGTCGAGGTCGATCAAACTACCTTTGCGCGCGCCGGCTTCGCGCACATTGGCGAAGTGGAAACTCGCGCGCTATGCGAACGCGTGTTTGCGCAAACCTTGGATAATCACGCGTTGATCTCGAACAACTCGATCTGGCGGCAATTTCCGATCGTGCACAATGAGCATTGGTGGATTCGCAACTGCGTGCTCATCGGCGATGCCCTGCATACCGCGCATTTTTCAATTGGTTCCGGCACGCGGCTTGCGATGGAGGACGCGATTGCACTCGACAAGGCGCTGGCCGCGCATTCAAACAACATCGGTGCAGCGCTCGCCGCCTACGAAGCGACGCGGCGGCCAATCCTAGAGAAGCTCGTATCAGGCGCCAATGGGAGTGCAATCTGGTACGAGCACTTCGCCGAGCATATGCAACTTGCACCGGTCGATTTTGCCATGGGCTACGTGACTCGCTCCGGTCGAGTTGATCTCCATCGCTTGCGCGTGCTCTCGCCGCTTTTCGTCGAACGTTTCGAAAAGCAAGACAAAGGGATTGGTCACCGCGCTCGATGAAGTCAGGCGGGCGGTCGTACTAATCCTTCTCTTCCTTGAATGTCTCGCGGAAAGGATGTGCGGGATAAACACCCAGCACGGTCAGCTCCTTGGAGAAGAAGGCAAGCTCTTCAAGCGCAAACACGAGCGCTCGGTCGTCTGGATGGCCCTCGACGTCTGCATAGAACTGCGTAGCGAAGAAATTGCCGCCAATCATATAGCTCTCGAGCTTGGTCATGTTCACGCCATTGGTCGCGAAGCCGCCGAGCGCCTTGTAGAGCGCTGCCGGCACGTTACGCACCCTGAACACAAAGGTCGTTATGATCTTGCTCTTGCCCGGCTGCGCCCATTTTTTCTCACGCGATAGCACGACGAAGCGCGTGGTTGAATGTGACTCGTCTTCGACATTTTCTTTCAGGATCTCGAGGCCGTAAATTTCCGCTGCCAGCCGTGAAGCAATAGCCGCCCGGGTAGGATCCTTGGCTTCCGCGACCTCACGTGCCGAACCGGCGGTATCGGCGGCGACCATCGCCTTGAGCTTCAGCTCGCGGATAACATTGCGGCACTGGCCGAGCGCCATCACGTGGCTTTGCACCGTCTTGATGGTTTTCAGGCTCGCGCCTTTTGGCGCCATTAGCTGGTTACGGATCGGAAGAAACCATTCGGCGATGATGTGCAGACCGGCAGTCGGCATTAAATGATGGATGTCGGCAACCCGGCCGGCGACCGAATTCTCAATTGGGATCATCCCAAGATCAACGTCGCCGGCAACGAGCGCGGTGAAGCAATCCTCGAAGGTCGGGCAGGGCACCGGCTCGTGATCCGGATAGGCTTCGCGACAGGCAAGATGCGAATTTGCCCCCGGCTCTCCCTGAAAGATGATCTTCTTCTTAGCCATGTCCCACCGCGCTTTTGCTGGCGTACGATCTTGTCCAAAAGCGGTAACCGCGATTCGGGATCATGCGCCCGGCGTTCCGTACGCAGACCTTCGCGCTTGAGTCAACCGTCGAGCAGCTTGCGCGTTTTTTCCAAATCCTCTGGTGTGTCGACGCCGAGCGGCACGCTCTTCACCACCATCACATCGATACGCATGCCGGCGTCGAGCGCGCGCAATTGCTCCAGTTTCTCGCGCTGCTCATTAGCCGAGGGTGGCAATTTGACGAAACGCTCCAACGCTGTGCGACGATAGGCATAGAGCCCGATATGATGATAGTGCGGACCTGCGCCGGTCGCGTTTTTGCGAGTGAAGGTTTTTGCCTGAAGGCGGTCAGGCGCAATCTGTGGCCCCGAAACCTTAACGACGTTCGGATTTGTGCGCTCGGCGGGATCGGTAATAACAGCAGCAAGCGTGGCGATGTCGACCTGCGCGTCGTCAAGCGGTTTGAGCGCGGCACGGATGTCGGCAGGATTGATGGTCGGCAAATCTCCCTGCACGTTCACGACAATGTCCACGCGGTGTTCGGGGTCAAGAGCTTCCAACGCTTCGTAGACGCGGTCCGACCCTGACACATGATCGCTGCGCGTCATAACTGCTCGGCCGCCTGCTTTTTCGACCGCTGCCGCAACCGCCTCGGAGTCCGTTGCCACGACCACGTCTCCAATTCTGGCGGCTTCAGCGCGTCGAAGCACGTGCACGATCATTGGGGCGCCATGCAGATCGGCCAGCGGCTTGCCTGGCAAGCGTGTGGACGCGAGGCGCGCCGGGATGAGGATGATTGCGTCTGGCATCGGGGTTGCCGGAGCGCCCAGCTCCGCGTGACGAATGTCTAAAATGCCGCAGGCGCTTATACGGGTTGCCAGAGGTCAGGCAAACCGGTATCTCATCGCCGCCGCCAGGGCCCTGGCGGTGATCCGCCCCGAACCGTCACGTCCCGCTCCGGAAGCCGTATTTCGATGAATTCCTTCGAACTCAACAAAATTCTCGGCGCCATCCTCGGTACCTGCCTAATCATGCTCGCGCTCAATATCGGTGCGGGCGCCATTTTTGCGCCCGAGAAGCCGGCAAAGCCCGGGTTTAACATTGCGGTGAAAGAGCTCGGCGAGGGCGAGAGGGGTAGCGCGGCTAAAGAGCCCGAGCAGCCGATCGAAACGCTGCTCGCCAAGGCCTCGGTGGAAAAGGGCCAAGCCGCTGCCAAGCAGTGCCAAGCCTGCCATACATTCGAGAAGGGCGGCCCGAACCGCGTTGGCCCCAATTTGTGGAACGTTGTGAACCGCGCTCGCGCATCCGAGGCGGGCTTCAATTACTCGGCGGCGATGAAGAGCAAGGCTGGAAACTGGAGCTTCGACGAACTCAACAAGTTCCTCGCCAACCCGCGCAGTTATATCCCCGGGACGGCTATGACTTTCGCGGGCTTGTCGCGTGCGGAGCAGCGTGCCGACGTGATCGATTATCTGCACACCCTGGCAGATAACCCGGTGCCGCTGCCTAAGGCAGCTGAAAGCGCACCGCCGCCCGCGGGTGGCGAACCGGCCAAGAAATAGTTGAAACGGATGAAGTACTCTTTCAACGGCCGGGCCATTTCCCCGGCTGGTTTGCTTTGAACGGTCATTGCGGCGTTTGGCCATGGAAATTTGAGGTGGCCCGGACCGAAGACGTGGTTTGGCGGCTAGCGGGGAACCGAAAAACCGACATAATCACCGGCGACTGCATTGCGAGGGCGTTACGCGCCGGAGTTGTTGTATGAAATATAGCCGTCGATCCGTGCTGCGCGCCACCGCAGCCGCAGTCGCTGCGCCCGCGTTCGGCGCGCTCGGTGCGGGATCGCTTTCCGGTCAAGCTTCTGCCCAGGCACGCGTCTGGAAGCATGGGCTGTCGTTATTCGGCGACTTGAAATACCCCGCAGGCTTTAAGAATTTTGACTATGTCAATCCGGCCGCGCCGCAGGGCGGCGTGGTGCGCCAGATCGCCTTCGGTACTTTCGACAATTTCAATCTTGTGGTTGCCGGCGTGAAGGGCAGTATTGCCGGTGGTACCGAGCTGTTTACCGAAACGCTGATGACTTCGGCGCTGGACGAGGTCTCGACCGAGTACGGAATGCTGGCGGAAGTAGTCAGCCATCCGGACGATCATTCGTCGGTCACCTATCGCTTGAATCCGCAAGCACGCTGGCACGACGACAAGCCGGTGACGACGGACGACGTGACTTATTCCTTCGACGTGTTCAAGAAGAACAGTCCGTTTTACGGCGCCTACTACCGCCATGTCACCAAGGTGGAGACGACCGGAGAGCGCGAGATCACCTTCAGCTTCGACGGGCCAGGCAATCGCGAACTGCCGCAAATCGTCGGCCAGTTGCCAATTCTACCAAAACATTGGTGGGAAGGTACCGACAGGTCCGGCCGCAAAAGAGACGTCACCCAGACTACGCTTGAGCCGCCCCTTGGCTCCGGGCCGTATCGGCTCAAGGAATTTGTGCCAGGCCATTCACTGGTTTACGAAAAGGTCGACGACTATTGGGGCAAGGATCTTAACGTCATCATCGGCACCCGTAATTTCCAGACAATTCGCTACGAATATTTCCGTGACTCTACGGTCGCACTGGAGGCTTTCAAAGGCGACCAGGTTGATTGGCGCGTCGAGAATAGTGCCAAGGACTGGGCCACCTCCTACGATTTTCCTGCTGTGCGAGATAAGCGGGTGGTGCGGGAGGAGTTTCCGATTCGCAATGTTGGCGTGATGCAGGCCTTCGCCTTCAACATTCGCCGCGACAAATTCAAGGACCCACGTGTTCGCAACGCCTTTAACTTCGCTTTCGATTTCGAGGAAATGAATCGCCAGCTATTTTTCGACCAGTACAAACGGATCGCCAGCTATTTCGAAGGGACCGAACTGGCCGCCACCGGTGTTCCTTCCGGCAAGGAATTGGAAATTCTCGGAACAGTGCGCGACAAGGTGCCGGCCGAGCTCTTCGCAAAGCCCTACACCAATCCGGTTGGTGGCAATCCCCAGGCAGTGCGCAATAACTTACGTGAGGCGCTTACATTGTTCCGCGACGCCGGTTATGAGATCAAGAACACCAAACTCGTCAACGCGAAGACTGGCGAACCATTTCAAGTTGAGTTCTTGGTGGATGAACCCGCTGCCCAGCGCTTCGTATTATTCTACAAGCCCTCGCTTGAGCGTATCGGTATGAAAGTAGACGTGCGCGTCGTCGACTCCGCGCAATACGAGAACCGACTGCGGCAATGGGACTTCGACATCATCATTGCGTCCTGGCGCCAATCGCTGTCGCCTGGCAACGAGCAACGCGACTTCTGGAGCGCGGCCGCGGCCGACCGGCCCGGGTCGCGCAATCTGATCGGCATAAAGAACCCGGCGGTGGATACGCTGATCGAACGTGTGATTTTCACCAAGGATCGCGAGGATCTGGTCGCCGCCACCAAGGCGCTCGACCGTGTGCTGCTGTGGAATTTCTACGTCGTTCCGCAATGGACTTACGAGAAGCAGCGCACCGCGCGCTGGGATCGCTTTGGCCACCCGCAGACCATGCCGAAATACGGGGCGGCTGCATTTCCGACCGTCTGGTGGTGGGACGCGGCGAAAGCGGCCAAAGTGCCGCAACGGTCGTAAGTCGATGAAATTAAGCCGCCGCCGCGCGTTGAGCCTTTTCGCCAGTGCGGCTGCCGCAGCCAGCAGCCGCGTTATTTCAGCCTTGGCGCAAAACGCCGATCGACATGGTATGTCGGCCTTCGGCGACCTCAAATATCCGCCGGACTTTCCGCATTTTAGCTACGTCAATCCGAACGCGCCGAAAGGCGGGGTGTTCTCGCAGATTGGCCCAAACCGCCAGTTCAATCAGTCGTTCCAGACCTTCAATTCGCTCAACAGCTTTATCTTGAAAGGCGATGCGGCGCAGGGCATGGAGCTTACGTTCGCGGCCCTGATGGTACGCTCGGGGGATGAAGCTGATGCCATGTATGGGCTAGCCGCGAGCAGTGTTCGCATATCCGACGATGAGCTGACGTACCGTTTCACTCTGCGCTCGCAAGCAAAATTTCATGACGGCACGCCGCTGACAGCGCATGATGTAGCCTGGTCCCTCACGACGTTGAAAGAGAAGGGTCATCCGATCATCACGCAGCAGCTGCGTGATTTCATGGATGCCGAAGCGGCAGACGATGGCACCGTGGTTGTGCGCTTTGCCGAAAAACGCGGACGCGACGTGCCACTGTTCGTAGCCGCGTTGCCGATCTTTTCGCGCACCTACTACTCAAAAAAGCCATTCGATGAATCGACACTCGACATTCCGCTCGGCAGCGGCGCCTATAAGGTCGGCCGCTTCCAGGTCGGGCATTTCATTGAGTTTGAGCGCGTGAAGGACTGGTGGGGCGCCGACCTTCCGGTTTCGCGGGGGCAAAGTAATTTTGATGTGCTGCGCTTCGAATATTACCGAGATCGCGAAGTCGGATTCGAAGGTTTCACTGCCAAAAATTATCTGTTTCGCGAGGAGTTCACCTCGCGCACCTGGGCGACACGCTACGATTTCCCAGCCTTCAAGGACGGGCGCGTCAAGCGGGACGTGCTGCCAGATGACACGCCCTCGGGCGCCCAAGGCTGGTTCATCAATACGCGGCGCGACAAGTTCAAGGACCGGCGCGTACGCGAGGCCCTGACTGATGCTTTCGATTTCGAATGGACCAACAAGAATATCATGTATGGATCCTACGAACGCACTCACTCGGTGTTCCAGAATTCCCCGATGATGGCGAAGGGCAAGCCGGATGCTGCCGAGCTTGCGTTGCTCGAACCGTTTCGCGGCAAGCTCCCGGACGAGGTGTTCGGTGAACCCTATGTGCCACCAGTCACCGACGGGTCGGGACAGGACCGCCACTGGTTGAGGCGCGGTGCGCAACTGCTCAATGACGCCGGTTGTACACTCAATAAGGGCAAGCGCGTTTTGCCGAGCGGAAAGCCGATCACCATCGAGTTCCTGATCGATGAGCCGACTTTCCAGCCGCATCATCTGCCGTACATCAAAAATCTCGGCGTCCTCGGCATCGACGCCACCTTGCGTGTGGTCGATCCGGTACAATACCGTGCACGTGTGGATGGTTTCGATTTCGACATCACGGTTGAGCGCTTCAGCTTTTCCGCAACCCCCGGCGATTCGCTACGCACCTTTTTTTCATCGCAGGCTGCCGCAACAAAGGGGACACAGAATCTTGCCGGCATCGCCGACCCGGCAGTGGATACGCTTGTTGACATCATTATTGCTGCCAAGACGCGTGCAGAGCTGACCGCCGCTTGTAAAGCGCTTGACCGGGTCATCCGCGCCGGGCGGTATTGGATTCCGCATTGGTACAAAGCGTCGCACTGGATCGCCTATTGGGATGTGTTCGGCCACCCGGCGAGCAAACCCCGCTATTTTCGTGGAATTCCGGAGACTTGGTGGTACGACCGCGACAAGGCGGCAAAATTGGACCACAAAGGATAGAGGCAATGCTGCGGCTTTCGCACTGGTTAGGACATGACATACTGAGGGACGTATGATCGCCTATATTATTCGCCGCCTTCTGTTCATGGTGCCGACCATGTTTGGCATTATGCTGGTGGCCTTCACCGTAGTGCAGTTCGCTCCCGGTGGACCGGTCGAGCAGGTGATCGCCAAGCTCACCGGTTCGGATACAGGCGCTACTTCGCGCATTTCCGGCTCGGCCGGGGGCGACTTTGGCAGCCGTGGTCTGGCGCAGGGCGCTTCGCAGGTCGACGCTGCCACCTCAAAATATCGCGGCGCGCAGGGACTCGATCCGGAATTCATCAAGAAATTGGAAAAGCAATTTGGCTTCGACAAGCCGGCGCCCGAACGCTTCGCGCTGATGTTGTGGAACTATATACGGTTTGACTTCGGGAAAAGCTATTTTCGCGATGTCAGCGTGTTGCAACTGATCAAGGAAAAACTGCCGGTATCGATGTCACTCGGCATATGGATGACATTGCTGACCTATCTGATTTCGATTCCGCTCGGCATCCGCAAGGCAATGGACGATGGTTCACGTTTCGACATGTGGACTTCCACAGTGATCGTGATCGGCTATGCCATTCCCGGCTTTCTGTTTGCGATCCTGCTGATCGTCCTGTTCGCCGGTGGGTCGTTCTTCGATTGGTTTCCGTTGCGGGGTCTTGTGTCCGAAAACTGGTGGCAAATGCCGTGGTGGCAAAAGGTCCTCGATTATTTTTGGCATCTGACGCTGCCGATTATTGCAATGGCCCTGTCGGCCTTCGCCACCATGACGCTGCTGACGAAAAATTCGTTCCTTGAAGAAATCCGCAAGCAATACGTACTCACCGCGCGTGCCAAGGGCTGCACCAGGAATCAGGTGCTCTATGGACACGTTTTCCGCAATGCCATGCTCATCGTTATCGCGGGCTTTCCGTCTGCTTTTGTACACGCCTTCTTCACCGGCTCGTTGCTGATCGAGACTATTTTTTCGCTTGATGGCCTCGGCTTGCTCGGCTTCGAGAGCGTTCTCAACCGCGATTATCCGGTGGTATTCGCCACCCTTTACATTTTCTCACTCATTGGCGTGGTCGTGAACTTGATCTCCGACCTTACGTACACGTGGATCGATCCGCGTATCGATTTTGAGACGCGGGAGGTCTGAGGTGGACGCGCGCGCCGGCATCAAGCCTCCTGAGACCGCAGTTTCGCCAATGGGGTTGGCGGCACCCCCGACACGAAAAGCCATAGCGCTTTCGCCACTCAACAAACGGCGCTGGGAAAATTTCAAGGCCAATCGGCGGGGTTACTGGTCGCTGTGGATTTTTCTAGCGATGTTCGTGGTTTCGCTGTTTGCCGAGTTTATCAGCAACGACAAGCCGATTTTCATATACGTAAACGGGCGACCGTTCTTCCCGGCTATCGTCACCTATCCTGACACGGCCTTCGCCAAAGAGCAGGACCCGAACCTTTTCGGCACAGCAGCCGACTATCGTGACGATTACCTGATGGGTCTGATCCACAAGGAAGGAGGCATCATAGTCTGGCCGCCGGTACGCTTCTATTACAACACGCAGGTGAGCAAGCCGCCATCGCCGTTCCCGTCCAAGCCCACATGGCTGCTAACGAAGAAAGATTGTGAGTTCGCCGCCAGTCACGGCTTTGCTAAATGCGATGAAGTTGAAGCCAACTGGCTGGGCACAGATGATGGCGGTCGCGATGTTGTGGCACGCCTGATCTATGGTTTTCGGATCTCGGTATTGTTCGGATTGGCGCTCACCATCATTTCCTCGATCATTGGTGTGGCCGCCGGCGCCGTGCAAGGCTATTTCGGCGGCTGGACCGATCTTCTGTTCCAACGATTTATTGAAATCTGGACATCGATCCCGTCGCTCTATCTGCTGTTGATTATCTCGTCCGTGCTGGTGCCAGGGTTCTTTGTATTGCTTGGTATATTGCTCCTGTTCTCCTGGGTCTCACTCGTTGGTCTGGTGCGTGCGGAATTCCTTCGTGGCCGCAATTTTGAATACATCCAGGCGGCGCGCGCCCTCGGCGTATCGAACATGGTCATCATCTTTCGTCATCTATTGCCGAACGCAATGGTGGCGACAATGACCTTCCTACCGTTCATCCTCTCGTCATCGGTGATGACGTTGACAGCGCTCGACTTCCTCGGTTTCGGGCTGCCGCCTGGTTCGCCCTCACTTGGCGAGCTACTGTCGCAAGGGAAAGCTAACGTGCAGGCACCTTGGCTAGGCTTCACCG
Source organism: Pseudolabrys sp. (assembly GCA_036391175.1). Classification (GTDB taxonomy): domain Bacteria; phylum Pseudomonadota; class Alphaproteobacteria; order Rhizobiales; family Xanthobacteraceae; genus Pseudolabrys. The sequence goes on along the minus strand of DASWAK010000118.1, from coordinate 2,223 downwards.
GCTTTTTTAGTATCGCATTCATGTTGTCGCTGTTGATCTTCATCGGCGAGGCCGTACGCGATGCTTTCGATCCAAGGAAGACGTTCCGATGAGCGCGCCCGAACCGCTTCTTTCGATTCGTGATCTGTCGATTGCTTTCGGGCATGGCAGCCGGGAGGTAATTGCGGCCGATCGTGTGTCGTTTGATATCCGCAAGGGCGAGACGATGGCGCTTGTCGGCGAGTCCGGCTCCGGCAAGTCTGTCACCGCATTGTCCGTGATGAAGTTGTTGCCCTATCCGGCTGCGCATCACCCTTCGGGCTCCATCAAGTTTCAAGGTCGCGAACTCCTGACTATGCCAGAGCAACAAATTCGCGAAGTGCGCGGCAATGACATCACGATCATCTTTCAGGAGCCGATGACCTCGCTAAACCCGTTGCACACGATTGAAAAGCAGCTCCGAGAGATTTTATCGCTGCATCAAGGGCTTGGGGGTGGGACCGCACGCGCTCGAATTATCGAATTGCTCGGACAGGTGGGAATCCCCGATCCGGCCGGCCGGCTTGGTAGCTATCCGCATCAACTGTCGGGCGGCCAGCGCCAGCGTGTCATGATCGCTATGGCGCTTGCCAACGAGCCAGACCTATTGATTGCGGACGAGCCCACGACGGCGCTCGACGTGACGGTCCAGGCTCAAATCCTGAAGCTGCTAAAGGACACGCAAACACAGCTCGGGATGTCGATGCTGTTCATCACCCATGACCTTGGCATCGTGCGTAAGCTTGCTGACAGGGTCTGCGTGATGCAACGCGGAAAGATTGTCGAGCAGGGCGAGGTCGAGCGCGTGTTCACCGCGCCTGAACATCCTTACACCCTTGCGTTGCTGGCCGCCGAGCCGAAGCCTGATCCGGCGCCGCCCCGGCCGGATGCACCGGTTGTTATCGAGACAAAAGACCTGAAAGTGTGGTTTCCGATCAAACGTGGTGTGCTGCGTAAGGTTGTCGGACACATCAAGGCAGTTGATGGTGTCAGCATTGAATTGCGAAAAGGTGAAACGCTCGGGGTCGTTGGCGAATCGGGCTCCGGCAAAACCACTCTTGGTCTAGCAATCCTACGGCTGATCTCGTCCGCGGGCCCGATCGTGTTCATGGGGCACGGGATTGAAAGCCTCAAGTTCAAACAGATGCGGCCCTTTCGCCACGCTATGCAGATCGTTTTTCAAGATCCGTATGGCTCATTGTCTCCGCGCATGTCGGTGTCGGACATCATCGAAGAGGGCCTTTGGGTGCACCATCCAGGGCTACCAAAGGCGGAGCGCGAGCAGCGCGTTGTCGCCGCGCTAAACGATGTCGGGCTCGACCTGCAAACCCGCCACCGCTATCCGCATGAGTTTTCTGGCGGTCAACGCCAACGCATCGCACTCGCGCGCGCACTGGTCCTAGAGCCAACTTTTATCGTGCTCGACGAGCCCACCAGCGCGCTCGATATGCTTATTCAGTCGCAAATGGTTGACCTGCTGCGGGATCTGCAGAAACGACGTGATTTGACCTATATGTTTATCTCGCACGACTTGCGCGTGGTGGCAGCACTGGCAAGTCGGTTGCTGGTGTTGCGCAACGGCAAGATGGTGGAGGAGGGTGCGGCAGCGGAATTATTCAGGGCACCAAAGACCGATTACACACGTGCGCTATTCGCCGCTGCCTTCAAGTTGGAAACTGCCCCCGAGGGCATAGTGTCGCAGTAAGAACTAGTGTCGCAGTAAGAACTTATGTCCAAACGGCGCGAGCTTGCAGATTTGCCTGCGGACATCCTTTTGTCGCGGCCACAGCTTCTCGCCAAAGCCTATCGCGACTATCACCGCTATAATGTGACCTTGAAAGATAATGATAGTCCGGTCGTGCAGGAGCGCGACGTGCTGATCGCCGGCAAGGTGGTCGTGGTAATACCGATCGACGTCGCGCGCCAGGAAATCGTATTGATCCGCCAGTTCCGTCTGCCCGCGCATCTCGCCAACGGCCGCGGCGATCTCGTCGAGTTCGTGGCGGGTCGCGTCGAGGCGGGCGAATCGCTGATCGAGGCGGCACGGCGCGAATGTACAGAGGAGATTGGTATCGTGCCCGAAAAGCTCGTCGAAATATTCACTTTTCTGAGTACCCCCGGGATCACGGACGAGGAGGTTACGATCTTTGTCGCCGCTGTCGACGCCGCGAAAGTGCGCGAAGGCGCACTGATAACACCTGATGG
>DASWAK010000117.1:0-7708 GCA_036391175.1 Pseudolabrys sp. | reverse complement strand
CTCGGCGATGATCTTAATCTGCGCGAACTGGCCAGAACCGCCGGTCTGCTTCTTGTGAGTGTAGCCGTGCTCGACCCGCTGGGTGATCTTCTCGCGGAACGCCACCTGCGGCGCGCCGATATTGGCGTCGACTTTGTAGGTGCGCTTGAGGATGTCGACCTTGATGTCGAGGTGCAGTTCGCCCATGCCCTTGAGAATGGTCTGACCGCTCTCCTGGTCGGTAGAGACGCGGAACGACGGGTCTTCGGCCGCGAGTTTGGCGAGCGCAACGCCGAGCTTTTCCTGGTCGGCCTTCGACTTCGGCTCAATCGCGATCTCGATCACCGGATCGGGGAATTCCATCTTTTCCAAAATCACCGGCTTTTGCGGGTCGCACAGCGTATCACCGGTGCGTACCTCCTTCAGGCCCGCCAGCGCGACAATGTCGCCAGCATAGGCTTCCTTGATGTCCTCGCGGTTGTTCGCATGCATCAGCAGCATGCGACCAATCCGTTCTTTGCGCTCCTTCGTCGAATTGATCACGCCGGTGCCGCTTTGCAGGGTGCCGGAATAGATGCGGCAGAAGGTGATGGTGCCGACGAAGGGATCATCCATGATCTTGAAGCCGAGCAACGCCAGTGGCGCGTCATCCTTCGGCTCGCGTACGACCTCTTCGTCGTTGTCGGGATTGATACCCTTAATGGGCGGTACATCGAGCGGGCTCGGGAGATAGTCGACCACCGCATCAAGCAGCGGCTGTACGCCCTTGTTCTTGAAGGCGGAGCCGCACAGCACCGGGAAGAAAGCGGCGGTGATGACGGCCTTGCGGATAAGCTTCTTGAGGGTTGCCTCGTCGGGCTCCTTGCCCTCGAGGTAGGCGGTCATAGCAGCATCGTCGAGTTCGACTGCCGCCTCGATCATTTGCTCGCGATATTTTTTGGCATCGTCAACCATTTCGGCCGGAATATCGATGTCGTGATACTTGGCGCCAAGGGATTCATCATCCCACACCACGCCCTTCATGCGCACGAGGTCGATGATGCCTTTGAAGTTCTGCTCGGAACCGATCGGCAACTGGATTGCAACAGGCTTGGCGCCTAGACGGGTTTTGATGTCGTCCAGACACTTGAAGAAGTCGGCGCCGATCTTGTCCATCTTGTTGGCGAAGACGATGCGCGGAACTTTATACTTGTCGCCCTGGCGCCAGACCGTCTCAGTCTGCGGTTCGACTCCCTGGTTGGAATCGAGCACGCAGACGGCACCGTCAAGCACGCGCAGCGAACGCTCTACCTCGATGGTGAAGTCAACGTGGCCCGGTGTGTCGATGATGTTGAGCCGCTTGCCGTTCCAGAACGCAGTGGTCGCAGCCGACGTGATGGTGATACCGCGCTCTTGTTCCTGCTCCATCCAATCCATCGTCGCGGCGCCCTCGTGCACCTCGCCGATCTTGTGGCTCTTGCCGGTGTAATAGAGGATCCGCTCAGTGGTCGTCGTCTTACCGGCATCGATGTGCGCCATAATGCCGAAATTGCGGTAATCCTCGATGGCGTGCTTGCGGGGCATAAGGAATCAGTCCTTGAATCTTTTTTCTGCTGTCACCAGCGGTAATGCGAGAAGGCCCGATTGGCTTCCGCCATCTTGTGGGTGTCCTCGCGCTTCTTGACGGCATTTCCCCTGTTATTAGATGCATCGAGCAGCTCAGCTGATAGCCGTTCGGTCATCGTACGTTCATTGCGTTCGCGTGCAGCCGCAATGATCCAGCGGATGCCAAGCGCCTGGCGTCGCGACGTGCGAACTTCGACCGGTACCTGATAAGTAGCGCCGCCGACGCGACGCGAGCGAACCTCGATTGAGGGCATCACGTTATCGAGCGCTTGCTGGAACACGGTGAGCGGGTTCTGCTTGGTCTTGCTCTCAATCGTCTCGAGCGCGCCGTAGACAATGCCTTCCGCTACCGACTTCTTGCCGTCATACATGATGGCATTCATGAACTTACTGACGACAATATTGCCGAACTTCGGATCCGGGATAATGTCGCGTTTTTCGGCGGCGTGACGGCGGGACATGACACTGTTCCTTACTTGGGCCGTTTCGCGCCGTATTTGGAGCGGCGCTGTTTGCGGTTTTTCACGCCCTGGGTGTCGAGCACGCCGCGCAGGATGTGATAACGGACGCCCGGCAGATCCTTCACGCGGCCGCCGCGGATCATCACCACCGAATGCTCTTGCAGGTTATGGCCTTCGCCCGGGATGTAGCCGATCACCTCGAAACCGTTGGTGAGACGCACCTTGGCGACTTTGCGCAGCGCCGAGTTCGGTTTCTTTGGCGTGGTCGTGTAGACGCGCGTGCACACGCCGCGTTTCTGCGGCGAGGATTCAAGCGCCGGCGCCGTGTTGCGCGCTTTGAGCGGGTGCCGCGGCTTGGCAATCAGCTGGTTAATCGTCGGCATCGTTGGCCTTCGCTACCTTCGTTCGTGGGATAAGCGCCAGAACGGAATCGTCCGCGCCGCCCCTCTACATCTCTCGCGGACATCACCCTCGTCCGCGTCGTTTCGGGCTTGTCGCCCCGGCATTCGCGCACGCGGGTTCCCCGTGTGCTTTTTGCTTTGCGTGCTTTCCCACGCGCAAAACGAAATCGCGCCATCCGCCAAAGTGCGGCAGGGCGCTCTTCCGTTCGGACAGCCACAATGCGGTTAAGCACCGCGGCTGTTCACTCTTAAAGTCTGACAGGTGCTGTCAGAGGCAGCGTTTGAGCTTCATTCGTCGAGGCGATGCGCCGGCCAAGCTTCGAGAAAAACACAACACTCTCAAAGGATTAGCCGGGTGGCCGTTCCGAGCAAGCGAAGCTCACCGCCTGCCGAAAAGTGTCGGGTATGTATCGGCGGGACCCCGCTAAGTCAAGCGGAAATGCCTGAAAAATCGAGGATTCACAGCTCTCGGGACCCGAATACCTAATAGCGGCCGAACAGCAGGCGGTGCTGCGTTATTGGGAGGTCACGCCTGTTTGCTTGATGACGCGGAGATACTTCGCACTCTCGCCCTGTACGAACTCCTTGAACTGGGCGACCGACATGGGCGTAACGACAGCGCCTGCGTCTTCCAGGCGCGCCTTGACGTCAGGCTGAACGATCACTGCATTGATCTCCTTGTTCAGCCGGTCGATGACTGCCTGCGGTGTCCCGCGCGGCGCGAAAAAGCCGGCCCACAGCGTGAAATCATAGTCCTTGATGCCTGTCACTTCGGCGACGGTGGGGACATCGGGCGCGGCGGGCGAGCGCTTGGCCGAGGAGAGCGCCAGCATCTTTACGGTGCCGCCCTTTACGTGCGGTGCAGCCGCCGGAAATCCCGGGAAATAGAAATCGACGTGATTGCCAATCACGTCATTGAGCGCGGGTCCCGCGCCCTTATAAGGCACGTGAGTCAGATTGTCGTCGAATTGCAATTTGAGGAGTTCGCCCGCGAAGTGGCCGGGCGTACCAATGCCGGCGGACGCGAAAGTCATCTTCGGCTTGGCTTTCAGCGCTGTGAGAAATTCCGGCAATGTCGAATACGGCGCCTTGGCCGGCACCACGAGCGCTAGTGGCACCACGGCCGCAAGTGCGATCGGCACCAGATCTTTATCCGGATCGTAGTTGAGACCTTTAAGCCAATGCTGGTTGACAGCAATTTCTCCGGTCTGCCCAACTAGCAGTGTATAGCCATCTGGCGCAGCGCTCGTCACTGAATGCGCGCCAATCGCGCCGCTGGCGCCCGCGCGATTCTCGACCACCACCGATTGGCCAAGCGCAGCACCCAGTCTGTCCGATATTGAGCGCGCGACGATATCACCGGTGCCACCCGCAGCGTAGGCAACAATCAGCTGGATGGTGCGGGTTGGGTAGGCCTGGCTCCATCCCTGCACCACTACGATGGCATTGATCGCTGTGGCGACGAGGGCGGCAGCCAGCACACGAGTGGCCCACATGACAATATCCTCCTCTTTCGTTGTCGCCTCGTTGGCCCGGGCGCACTCTCTATTCGAATTCATAAAGCCGTGCCGGATTGTCCGAAAGGATACACTCCGCCAATTCGGCCGAACTCGTTGCTGCTATGAAATCATCGAGCAGTGTTTCGTAGCGAAGACTACGATAAGGCGCCAGCACGGCGCTACCCGTCTGCTTTTCGTGCGGCGGCGTATGTGGCCAGTCGCTGCCCCAAACGCAGCGATCCGGCGCGACTGCCAAGATGGCGGTATGCCATGCTGGATCTGGCTTGGTGGCCAACGGATTTACGCTGACACGATACGGCGCCGACAGCTTGATCCACATATGCGGCATCGCGAGCAGCTTCAGCAGTGCGACGCCTTCGGGTTCGTCAGGTAGAACGCCTGTGTAAAGTCCGTAGTGGTCGATTATCACCGGGACACGCGAAGTTTTGAGTAGCTCTGCGTTCTCATTGATCATTTTAAGCGGCGCAACAATCTCGATATGCCAGTTCAGTTCGCGAGCAAGCCCGGCGATGGCCGCAAACCGATCTGCAAGCGGCGCCTTTTCACGGAGCGGACTGTAGAGATTGAGACGAAGGCCGCGCACGCCCTGCTCGGCCATGCCGGAAAGCGTTCGCGCGGACGTTGCACGCGGATCGACAACGGCGACGCCGCGCCCGCGACCCGCCAGGACAACAAGGCTTTCCACCAAGAGGCTGTTATCTGCACCGTAAAAGCTCGGTTGTACGATCACAAAGCGGCGGATCGCGCGTGTAGCCGATACGCTCTCGAGCTGCTTGAGCGTCGCAACGTCGGCAAGATAGGTCCGGTCCGTCACCTGCGGATAGCGATCCGTTGGCCCGACAATATGGACGTGGCTGTCGCAGCGCATCGCGGCCTTCACGCGCGCAGACGCGCGGCGATCGCCTCGCCGGTCTCGCGAGTGCCCAGGCGGCCACCGATGTCGGCGGTCGATTGCTTGGCTGCAATTGCTGCTTCTACCGCTTTTTCAATGGCAGCCGCGGCCACTTCAAACGAGTTCGCCTTGTTGCGGCGACCGTACCAGGCCAGCAGCATGGCGCCGGACAGGATCAACGAAAGCGGGTTTGCGGTATTTTTGCCGGCAATGTCTGGCGCCGAACCGTGCGCGGCCTGCGCCATCCCATGTTCCGCGCCGGCATTGAGGGAGGCGGCGAGGCCCAAGCTACCGGACAATTCCGCGGTCAGGTCGGACAGAATGTCACCGTACATGTTGGTGGTCACGATCACATCGAAACGCTGCGGATTGCGCACGACATGCGCCATCATGGCGTCAACGATGACGTCGTCGACGGCGACCGCGGGATACTCCTGCGCGACCTTGCGGCATGCCTCGATGAACAATCCGTCGGTGACCTTCAACACGTTAGCCTTGTGCACAATGGTAACACGCTTGCGCCGGGTCATCGCCAACTCGAAAGCCGTGCGCGCAATGCGCTCGCTGCAAGCACGCGTAACGCGCCGCAACGAGATGGCGACGTCCTTTGTCACCAGCATCTCGCCGCTCCCCAGTTCCATGTTGCGGTCGGCATAGAAACCTTCGGTGTTCTCGCGTACGACCACGAGATCGAATTCCCCGCAGCGCAGGGGAAATCCCGCATAGGTCCGCGCAGGCCGAATATTGGCGAACAGGTCGAGGCTTTTTCGCAGCATCATTGACGGATTGATCTCACCGCGGGCCGGGTCCTTGAATTCGAAAGTCGAGGTGGGTCCAAGCACGATGCCGTCGGCTTTGCGCGCCTTTTCAACGATGTCTGTATGAATCGTACTGCCATACGCGCGCAAGCCGGCGTGACCAACCGCCGCCTCTTCCATGTGCAACTGCAGGTCAAACCGGCCGGAGGCCGCGCGCAGTACTGCCTGCGTTGCGGCAGTAATTTCCGGGCCGATCCCGTCGCCGGCAAGAACAAGGAGGTGCATGGGTATTTGCGTCCGAATTGCGCGTGGCCATCATCACTTTTTCTTCGACAAAGAAAAGAGCCGAGAAAACAGTGTTTAGAGGCGTCTAAAGGCGTCCCGGCCGCACCGCTCTCTGTAAATCATGTGAGATCATGTATTTGTCGATGAAACAGTGTGTTATCGTGATTCATATGGCCGCCGCTCCAAGCAAAAGTGTCAGTGACAGTAGCGTCGAGCGTCCAATAGACGCTTCAGCCGTGTTCCACTTCGTGATGATCAAGCCGTCGCATTACGACGATGACGGCTATCCGATCCAATGGGTCCGCTCCGCAATTCCCTCAAATACACTCGCCTGCCTCAACGCTCTTGCCGAAGACGCGCTCCGGCGTAAGGTGCTGGGACCAAACGTCGAAATTCGTCTGCACACGTACGACGAGACCAACCGCCGGGTGCGGCCCGACCGCATTATTAAGCTAATCCGTAAGCAAGGCGGCCGCGCGCTAATCGGGCTGGTTGGCGTGCAATCCAACCAATTTCCACGCGCAGTCGATCTCGCCCGCCCTTTCCTCGCCGCCGGCATGCCTGTTTGCATTGGCGGCTTTCACGTCTCTGGGTGCATCGCCATGCTGCCGGAGATGCCGCCTGACATCAAAGCGGCGCAGGCAATGGGCATCTCCTTATTCGCGGGCGAAAGCGAGGAAGGCCGGCTCGATGAGGTCCTGCAAGATGCCTGGAACGGCACCCTCAAGCCGCTCTACAATTATATGGACAAACTGCCGGCGCTCACTGGCGAACCGCCACCATTTCTGCCGCGCAAACACGTGCAGCGCACGTCCGGCCAGCTCTCCAGCATCGATCTCGGTCGCGGCTGCCCCTACCAGTGCTCATTCTGCACCATCATCAACGTGCAGGGCCGCAAGAGCCGCTTCCGCACACCCGATGATCTCGAACACATCGTGCGCGAGAACCACGCGCAGGGCATCAAGCGCTTCTTCATCACCGACGACAATTTCGCCCGCAATCGCGACTGGGAATTATTGTTCGATCGTCTGATCCACCTGCGCAAAACTGAGTTCCCCAAACTTGGCTTTACCATCCAGGTCGACACGCTCTGCCATAAGATTCCGAACTTCATCGAAAAGGCGACGCAGGCGGGCGTGCGCCGGGTTTTCATCGGACTCGAGAACATCAATCCGGACAATTTGATTGCCGCCAAGAAACGACAGAACAAGATCACTGAATACCGCGAGATGTTGCAGAAATGGCGCAACCACGGCGCTATCACCTATGCGGGCTATATTCTCGGCTTCCCCGCCGACACCAAGGAATCGATCGTCCGCGACATCGAGATCATCAAGCGGGAGTTGCCGCTCGATATCCTCGAGTTTTTCTTTCTGACGCCCCTGCCCGGCTCCGAGGACCACAAGATGCTTTCACAAAAAGGCATTTGGATGGATCCGGACATGAACAAATACGACCTCAATCACCGGGTTTCGCATCATTCCACAATGACTGATGCGGAGTGGGAAGACGCCTATCGCGCCGCTTGGGCTGCCTTCTACACGCCCGAGCACGTGCGCACGATTCTGCGCCGCTCCGCTGCCTGCAAGCTTGGTCGGCCAGGAACGACACTGTCTACAATTCTCTGGTTCTATTTGATGATCCTGTTCGAGGGTGTGCATCCGCTCGAAGGCGGCGCCTTCCGTCTGAAATTTCGCCGCGACCGCCGCTCCAACATGAGGATCGAGAGCCCAATTGTGTTCTATCCTCGCTACGGCTGGGAAACTCTTCGGAAGGTCTGGGGCTACTTTCGGGTCTATCGTCAACT
>DASWAK010000116.1:0-1913 GCA_036391175.1 Pseudolabrys sp. | reverse complement strand
ATAAAAAGCCGTGGAATTCCAGCGCTACTGCGCCGGGGCGAGCTCTGGCTGCCAGTTCATGGGGATGTAGCCGGGCTCGTCAGCGACGCGGTCGAGCCAGGCGCGAATCGCCGGATAACGGCTGAGGTTGAAGTCGCACTGGTCGGCCACGTGGGCATAGGCGTAAAGCGCGATGTCGGCGATGGTGAAGTGGTTGTCGACGAAATAAGGGTAGCGGGCGAGGTGGGTCTCCATCACGCCGAGCGCGCGGTAGCCGTTTTCCATCCAGTCCTCGAGCGCGTGGCTCTGCAAGTCGCGTCCGCCCTTGATAAGCGCGAGCCAGAAATAAGCGGCGCCGATGTTCGGCTCCAGACTATGTTGCTCGAAGAACATCCATTGCAGGGCTTCGGCGCGCCCGATGCGATCTTCCGGTGCCAGTGTCGTGCCACCCGCGACATACCAAAGAATAGCATTGGACTCCGCGAGGTGGCGATTAGGCGCGACTTCAAGCAATGGCACCTGCCCATTCGGATTCTTGCCGATAAATTCGGGCGTGCGGCTTTCGCCCTTGAGGATGTCAACCTCAACCAGCTTGTAAGGAATGCCGAGCCGGGCCAGCGCAAGGCGGACCTTGTAGCTGTTGCCGGAACGCCGCATCGAGTAGAGCGTGTACATTTAGAATTTGATCCATTTGCGCATGATCATCCGCCGGTTCCATCTCGGATCAAGTTCGAGGACAAGCTTTTCGGGATCATGCGCCCCCCGAAGCGCTGGTGTTGTGATAGGACGAACAAAGTCTGGCAATTGCAAGGCCGCAGATCGCGATGTAACGAAAATGTTAAATCGTATTCGCTGCAGTGCAGCGATGTGTGATCTCTAACGACGGAGAAAAAAGAATTCTATTCCGCCGCGCCCAATGTGCGCGATGAGCGCGTCGTCGAAGCATGTTACCGGGATGAAGCGGCTTTAGGAGCCGGGGATTGGCATCCGCATTGCTGGCGCCATGTTCAGGGCAGACACGGACCGTCACGCTTCGAGGCTCGCTACGCTCGCACATCAGGGTGACGGAACACGTCAGCCTAGCAACCACGGTTGAGGTAGCGGACGATGGTCTTGGTTACGTGAAATGGGCGTTTTCGTCATTTTGGTCGCTGGATTGATCGCTGTGACCGATTGAACCAATCGAATTTCTTCAACAAATGGCCTCTTGATGGACTCGGGAGCCCGCATTACGACAGGGGTGCTGTGCACCCTGCGGCACGGATTGGAGAGTTTCGATGGCCTTTCTCGCGGACCAGCTCAAGCGCATCAAACCGTCGGCGACCATCGCCGTCACGGACAAGGCGCGCGCGCTCAAACTGGCTGGCCGCAATGTCATCGGGCTGGGCGCCGGCGAACCGGATTTTGACACGCCGGACAACATCAAGCAGGCGGCGATCAAGGCGATTGAGAGTGGTAAAGCGTCCAAATACACAAACGTAGACGGCATCGCCGAGCTGAAGGACGCGATCGTCAAGAAGTTCAAACGCGAAAACGGCCTCGACTACAAGGCAAGCCAAGTCACGGTTGGCACCGGCGGCAAGCAGGTGCTCTACAACGCTTTCGTGGCGACGCTGAATCCCGGCGATGAGGTGATCATTCCGGCGCCGTATTGGGTGAGCTATCCCGACATGGTGCTGCTCGCCGGCGGCGAGCCGGTGAAAGTCGTCACCAGTATGTCGACCGGCTTCAAGATGACGGCGCAGCAGCTCGCGCGCGCGATCACGCAGAAGACGAAGTGGGTATTGCTGAACTCGCCATCGAATCCGACCGGCGCTGCCTATACGCGCGCCGAATTGAAGGCGCTCACCGACGTGCTGTTAAAGCATCCGCACGTGCACGTGATGACCGACGACATGTACGAGCATCTCGTCTACGACGACTTCGTATTCACA
>DASWAK010000115.1:0-1906 GCA_036391175.1 Pseudolabrys sp. | reverse complement strand
CGCTAGGAACGTGAGCATGTGACAACTCGAGAGCGAAGCGATAAACGCCTCCTCTGGATCGACGTGGGCCGGATTGCCGAGATAGGCTGGGGCGGCCGTCGCCATCATCGTATGGCCGCCGTCAAAGCTCCAAGTATGATCACGCGGATACTTCTGATACGAAAACTCAGCGTCACCGCGCTCCCATTTCAGTGTTACTTTGTGTTCGGACATGTCTTTGTATAGGGCACGCGCGAGCACGCCGCAAATGTCTGCTTTGGGTCATCAGCAGACATTCGCGCTGCAAAAAGTCATGTCTGCTTTACCTCCGATGGACAGGTGCGGTGCAACTAGGGATGTCTGCTATGGGCCAATAGCGGACATCGCGAGTAGTTAGCGTGCGTCGATGTCAAGCAGCTTCCATGTCTTGTCGAACAATGGCTTCTCACCATTAGGCGTCAGAGTCTGGTTCTTCCAATTCTGAAGCTAGGGCATGATTGCAATTCGATTTCAGTTTCCTACTGACCCATCGGAAGTATAGTTGCTGATGCGCGCTGTCGCTTGCTTGCTCGCTGTCCTTTTCCTCGCCGCCGCGGGTTCAGCCGTCGCGCAGGAAAGGCACTTGATCGACCCGATGCTTCCCGGCTCGCTCAATCCCAAGCCCCTGCCGCCGCTGAAAAATCCGGACGCGCCGTCGACGCCAGCCAAGGAGTTGTTCGCGCGCAAATCGACGCCATTTCCCGGCCCGCCGCGCTCGATCGGCGGCGATTTCGATGGCTGCCTCGCCGGCGCCGTGTCGCTGCCGATCACTGGACCGACCTGGCAAGTCATGCGGCCGTCGCGTAACCGCAACTGGGGCAATCCGCAACTCGTTGGCTTCATCGAACGGTTTGCCACTAAGGCAAAAAAGGTTGGCTGGAACGGTCTTTTGGTTGGCGACATGTCGCAACCGCGCGGCGGGGCAATGCTTTCCGAGCACACCAGTCATCAAATCGGCCTCGATGTCGATATTTGGTTTGCGCCGATGCCAGACCATGTGCAGAGCAGCGAGGAGCGCGAGTTCGGCTCGGCCACCGATGTGGTTGCGCCCGATCTGCGCGACGTTGATCCGGAAGTGTGGACCCACAGACATACTGCGCTCATCAGAACGGCTGCGCAGGATCCGGTGGTCGTCCGCATCTTAGTCAATGCCGCGATCAAGAAGGCGCTATGCCGCGAGGCCGGAGCTGATCGCACCTGGCTTTACAAAGTGCGTCCCTGGTATGGTCACGCCGAGCATTTTCATGTCCAAATCGCCTGTCCGACGGACAGTGCGGACTGCAAGCCGCCGACCCTACCGCGCCCAAGCGACGGCTGCGGTAGCGAGCTCGACTTCTGGTTCAAGGAATCGACGCTGCATCCGCCGCCGCGCAAACCGAAACCGGCTTTGATGCTGGCCGGGCTGCCCCCCGCGTGCAAGCAGATCGTCAAAGCGCCGTGATTGTCGATGTCCGCTTTAGGTTTACGATGTCCGCTTTACCCTCAAAAGCGGACATGTTGCGGTGCACTAGCCCATGTCCGCTTTGGGCCAAAAGCGGACACATCATTCAATTACCGCGTCGGGCATCAAAAACACTTTCGCCTTAAGGTTAGCCAGTTTGTCGGCTGTCAAAGAGTCGTCCATAATCGGTCCGGTGTGCTTCGAGCACCGAAGGCATGTATAGAAGCCTGGCAGTCGCAACATCTTTGACGCTGGCACTGATCTGCAGTGCCGCGGCCAAATCGGTCATTAGCGGACATTTGCAGTGCAAAACCGCATGTGCGTTTTTCCCCCGAAAGCGGACAATTGCAGTGCACTAGCTCATGTCCGCTTTGGGCCAAAAGCGGACATCATCATTCAATTACCGCGTCGGGCATCAAAAACACTTTCGCCTTAAGGTTAGCCAGT
>DASWAK010000114.1:0-3251 GCA_036391175.1 Pseudolabrys sp. | reverse complement strand
ACCGGTTTTTCCATGGGGGCGACATGGCCGAGGTGATCCTGCGGAAGGTCTGCAAACTGTTCGGGAAGCTGCCCGTGGTCAGGGATTTTTCCCTGAACATCGCGGACGGCGAGTTCCTGGTGCTGGTCGGGCCGTCCGGCTGCGGCAAGAGCACCACGCTGCGGCTGGTCGCGGGCCTCGAGAGCCTGACGTCCGGGGAAATCTACATCGGGGATCGACTGGTGAACGACATCCACCCGCGCGACCGCGACATCGCCATGGTGTTTCAAAACTACGCGCTGTATCCCCAGATGACCGTCTACGACAACATGGCCTTCAGCCTCAAGATGAGAAAGGTCCCCAAGGGGGAAATCGACCGCATCATCCGCCGGACCTCCGAACTGCTGCGTATCGGCCAGTTGCTGGACCGCAAACCCGGCCAGCTGTCGGGCGGGCAGCGCCAGCGCGTGGCCCTGGGACGCTCCATCGTCCGCAACCCCCGGGTGTTCCTGTTCGACGAGCCGCTTTCGAACCTCGATGCCAAGTTGCGGGCGCAAATGCGGATCGAACTGAAACGGCTGCGCGAGCGCGTCGCTACCACCTCAATTTACGTCACCCACGACCAGATCGAGGCAATGACGCTTGGCGACCGCGTCGTCGTCATGCTCAACGGCCGCATCCAGCAGGCGGCGACGCCGCTCGAGATCTACACGCGGCCACGTAACCGCTTTGTGGCCGGCTTCATTGGTTCGCCGGCGATGAACTTCATCACTGTCAAGCTGCAGAGCATCGAGGATCGTCTTCACGCCATCGCCGAGAATTTCTGTATCCGCGTGCCGGAGGAGCGGACAGGCGTTCTCACTCGGTACAAATCGCGCGCCTTGGTTCTCGGCGTGCGACCGGAGCACGTGCTGATGGGCGAGCCACGCCGCGAGCTTGGCACCGGTTTCGATGGCTCCATCGTGGTAACGGAACAACTGGGTGCAGAGCTGCTGGCAGATGTGCGCGCCGCTGGCACCACGGTACTCGCTTCGCGCATCGATCCGGAGACCGCGCTAGCGCCGCACCAGCCGCTACGCCTCTCGCTGGACCCGCGCGGCTTGCATTTCTTCGATATCGACAGCGGTGACGCAATCGGGTGAGACGAAACAACAAGACAGAGGAGACATCAATCATGGCGGCCGTCATGCATGCCCAGATTGGCGATGAGGTGCGATTTGCCAAGACGGTCGGGGAAACCGACGTCTATCTCTTTGCCGGCATAACCGGCGACTTAGCCGGAAACCATGTGAATGAGGAATACATGCGGACTTCTATCTACGGTCACCGCATCGCGCATGGCGCACTCCTCATCGGTTATATGTCGACAGCCTCGACATTAATGCTGGAGCGCAGCCGTGCCAAAGGTATCGATTCAACTCCAGTGTCGCTCGGTTACGATCGTGTGCGTTTTCTCGGCGCGGTCTTAATCGGTGACACAATCGAGGTCACCTACACCATCGCCGAAGCCGACCACGAGAAACGGCGGACGCGAGCCAAAGTCGAGGTGAGGAACCAACGCGCCGAGCTGGTCGCGGTCGCGGAGCACATTATGAAATGGGTGAAGCGCGAAGCTGCGGTGGCGGCGTAACCGCACAATGAAACAGTAGTCATGGATGGAAGCGCCAATGTATGACCTTAAAGGCAAGGCAGCGATTATTACCGGCGGGGGGAATGGCATTGGTCGAGCCATCGGATTGCGGCTTGCCGATGAAGGCGCCGATATCGGAATTTTTGATATTGACGACACTGCCGCGGAGAAGACCGCCGCTGATATCAAGTCAAAGGGGCGTAGTGCACACGTGGTCAGCGGCAGCGTCGCCAAGAAGAGCGATGTCGAGAGGGGCATGGCGACGCTAATTCAACGGCTTGGCAAGATTGATATTTTGATCAACAACGCCGGAATCCTGCGTGTCGGCACCCTCCTCGCCATGAGCGAGGAAGATTGGATCAGCAGCTTCCAAGTGAATGTCGATAGTGTGTTTCTGGTATCCCGCGCCGTGATTCCGCACATGGTCGCGCGCAAGTCCGGCTGCGTGCTCAATCTCGCCTCATGGCTCGGCAAGAAGGGGATTGCCAATTACAGCGCCTATTGTGCGACCAAGTTTGCGATTGTGGGTCTGACGCAGGCAATGGCGGCCGAGCTCGCCGACCAAGGGATCCGCGTCAATGCCGTTGCGCCGGGGCTGATCGTTGACACCAAAATGCGCGAGCAATCCGAAGCGCTGCATCGTGCGCATGGGTTGCCACTGGCCGCCGAACGCATAAACACCATTCCTCTCAAAAGATTCGGTTATCCCGATGATGTGGCTCGGGTGGCTGCCTTCCTTGTATCAAACGAAGCCAGCTACATGACCGGGCAGGCCGTCAATGTCGGCGGGGGTCTATGGACCAACTGATCACGCAAAGGAGAGCATCATGCCTCGTTACCCGCAATTAAAACTAATCCGGGACGTTATCGAACGCCGCGTGATCTAATGAAGCATCATTCAGCCGGCGCCAGCCAAGGCACGCGGATGGTGCCTCGGCTGCTGACGCCGGGCGTCATCGGGCCGGTTACGTTGAACAATCGCGTAATCATGGCGCCGATGACGACACGCTTGGGAAACCGCGACGGCTTTGTGACAGATCAGACCGTTGCGTATTACGTGGCGCGTGCTGGCGCGCACGTGGGACTGCTAACTGTCGAAATGATGTCACCAGAGAAGGCCGGCAAACACCGCAATTTTGAGCTTGGCATTTATGATGACAGATTCTTGCCGGGCCTCATACGGTTGGTAAAGAGCATCCATGACGCCGGCGCTAAAGCGAGTGTCCAACTGGGACATGCGGGCGGACATACGCGCGAGGATATCTCGGGAGAGAAGCCAGTCGCTCCATCTGCCATTCCGCACAGTGTTCAGGAAGGCCATACCGCGATTATTATCCCCGAAGAAATGAGCCAGTCGCGCATTGCGCAGGCGGTGCAATCCTTTGTTTCCGCGGCGTGCCGGGCGCAAGAGGCGGGCTTCGATGTAGTCGAAATCCACGCGGCACACGGGTATCTCATCTCGCAATTTCTAACACCTGAAGAAAACCAGCGTACCGACCACTATGGTGGTTCGATCGAAAACCGCGCACGATTTGGCCTAGAGATCATTCGCGCGGTCAAGGCGGCCGCGCCGAATCTCGGCATCACGTTTCGGTTGAACGGCAACGATTTTTTTTCGCGCGGCATGCCGTTCGAAGAAGCT
>DASWAK010000113.1:0-1731 GCA_036391175.1 Pseudolabrys sp. | reverse complement strand
TGTGGGCAGGGTTTCGATGGCTAGTCGCCCGTGAAGAACCTCATTTTCAGGTCGATCTGACCTGAGCGGCAAGCCCGAAGGCGATCAGGATTCGGAGCAGCAAAAGCCTCAGCCAGTGGATGAGGCGGCGGAAGTTGTAGCCGGCGGCGGCGAGCACGGCGTTGATGGCATCGCCGGTGGCATGGGCGAGATAGTTGCGGCCCATGCGGTGATCATCCTTGAGATGCCCGATCACCGGCTCGATGGCGGCGCGGCGCTTGAACTCGCGCTTGATCTGCGCGGTGACGCAACGCTTCTGGCCGGCGGTGTAGACCCTGAACCGGTGCTCGGGCGGGGCGTTGTGGCCGCGATAGCCGGCATCAGCGATCACGCGGTCGAGTACATTGCCGACGAGCGCCTGCAGGTCAGGAATGATGTTGGCGAGCGTGTGCCCATCATAAGGGTTGCCGGCCAGTGCGGCCACGTGGGCGACGAATTGGCCGCCGGCGGAATGCTTGACGGGAGTGGCGACGCTCACCTTGACGCCGAACTCGTAGGGCCGATGCGCCTTGCCCTTGCCGATGCACTCGACCTCGGGCGCATGCAGCGAATAGACCTTGCGCCCGCGCTGATGGCGGTCTTGGGCCAGCACACGGCGGGCCAGGCTCAGCTCGCGGGCAAAAACCTCTTGCAACGCGTCGTCGCCCGCGATGCGCCGCCCGATGTCGCGGATGACCCGGCCGAGATAAGTCTTCAGCTTGCGTAGGCTCCTGTTGGCGCGCTTGAACTGGTGCGCATGGGCATAGCGCTGATGTTGGATCAGTGCGAGCTTGCCGACCCGTCGATAGGATTGACGCAACTCCACGCCGACCTTCTTGGCCAGCCGCACCAGCCGCTCGCGGGCCCGATTGAGAAGCTTGGCGTCGGTCGGGAACATCACCGCCTTGGGCTGCACCGTGGTATCGACCACGATCCGGGCGAGGTCGGACGGCTTCATCGCCTCGGTCCGGGTCGCCACCGCCAGGCTCTCTTGCACAAGCGCCTGCAGCTTCTCTTCCCCCATGCGCTGGCGCCAGCGCGTCAGCGACGAGCGGTCAAACCCCAGCCGGTGCTGGAAGAACTCCTCGCCGCAAAAGTACTGGAAATACGGGTTCTCCACCCAGCGCTCGCACAAGCCCTCGTCGGACAGATCGTAGCTGTGCTTGAGGATGGCGAGGCCGGCCATCAGCCGCGTCGGCAACGGCGGATGACCGGGCTTGTCGGTGTAGACCGCCCCGAACTTCTCCTCCAGGAATTGCCAGTCGATCGCCCGCGCAAGCTTCGCCAGCGCATGCTCGAGGTCGATGATCTGGTCGAGCCGCGCGCGAAACAGATCCTGCTCACCGCTCTCACGCCGCTGCTTCGGCCGCATGATTGATCCCCCGTCCTCGATCGTTTCGAGACGACGGAATCACGCCAACCGATTCGAGGGAATCCCCGGAATCGTTTTTGCAAGAGAACGCCACGTCGAGGCCCGAAAACTTGCGAATTCAATTACTTTCGTGTCCGCAATCAGCCGGAATAATCAATGGCTTGGGAATACTTCACGGACGACTAAATACGATCGCCCCATTTTATTGAGCGGCTGAACGAACTTCACCGAACCATGATACCGATCGACAATCTTTCGGTTTACTGGCAAAAATCGACTTGAGGCCGCATGTGCTTCTTGTCGGTTCGTAGCAGTCGACTGTGGTCCGGTAATGAAGATAC
>DASWAK010000112.1:0-9556 GCA_036391175.1 Pseudolabrys sp. | reverse complement strand
GGCGCTGTGTCTCGCCTGGCCGGATGGACATGTTGAGGAGTTCGAGGGCCGAATTGACGGCGTCGCCGTCTGGCCGCCGCGTGGTGATAAAGGCTTTGGCTACGATCCGCTCTTTCGCCCCAACGGCTTCGACCATACCTTCGGTCAGATGAGCGCAGAAGAAAAGCATGGCCTCCCGCCAGAAGGAGAGGGGTTGTCACACCGTGCGCGAGCATTCATGAAGCTCGCTGAGGCGTGTCTGTCCAAGCCTTGAGCTTGTTCCCGATCGTTTCAATTTTAATCACTTGTTGTCAGCGAGATCGCTTCCAACCTAGCTGTTACGTGACACGCGGACTATGATGCTTAACATGAGCTTAACAACGCCCTTCGCTGTCTATGTGCACTGGCCGTTCTGCCTGTCGAAGTGCCCCTATTGCGACTTCAACAGTCACGTCCGTCATGGTGGCGTCGACGAAGCACGGTTCCTTCGTGCCTATGAAACCGAGATCGCCGCAACCGCCGCGCGCGTGCCCGGCCGCACCGTGTCGAGCATTTTCTTCGGTGGCGGCACGCCGTCTCTGATGCAGCCATCATCGGTGCAGACGATCCTCGATTGCATTAGCAAACATTGGACTATCGGGCCGAATGTCGAAGTAACGCTCGAGGCAAATCCGACCAGCGTGGAGGCGACGCGCTTCCGCGGATTTCGTGGAGCCGGCGTCAACCGCGTATCGCTCGGCGTGCAGGCGCTCGACGATGCGTCGCTGAAAGAGCTTGGACGCCTGCACACCGCGCAGGAAGCACTCAATGCTGTTGCGATCGCTCGTTCGATTTTTGACCGCTACTCATTCGACCTGATCTATGCGCGGCCGCAGCAAACGCTCGACGGCTGGGCGGCCGAACTCAAACGCGCAATCGCAGAAGCGGCCGAGCATCTCTCTCTTTATCAATTGACCATCGAACCAGACACGCCATTCGCTGGTCTATACAAGGCCGGAAAACTCACCATCCCCGACGAAGACCTCGCGCGCGATCTTTACGACATCACTCAAACGGTTTGCGCCGATGCCGGCCTACCGGCCTATGAGATTTCCAATCACGCGCGGCCCGGCGCGGAGTGCCGGCACAATCTCGTTTATTGGCGTGGACATGATTACGCCGGCGTCGGCCCGGGTGCGCATGGGCGGCTTACAATCGATGGCCGACGCGTTGCAACCGCGACCGAAAAACGGCCGGAAGACTGGCTAATGCGCGTTGAAGAAAGCGGCATTGGCCTAACCGTCGAAGAAAAGCTCACGGCCGGTGAAGCCGCCGACGAATATCTGGTGATGGGATTGCGCCTCGCCGAAGGCATCGACCCCGCACGCTACAGCGCACTATCTGGCCGCACGCTTGATCCCAGACGTATTTCGATATTGCGCGAGGAAGGCGCGGTCGAGACAACGACCGATGGCCGCCTGCGCGTGACGCAGAGCGGTTTCCCGCTTCTCGATGCCGTGGTCGCAGATCTCGCGGCCTAAATTAATTTATGTCCCCGGCTGGAACGAGCGCGGCGCCGGGCTAATGACCTGGCCGCCGGAAGGCGTGACGCGCAGCACCGCCAGTCCACGCTCATTGGGACCCTCGGGGCGGAAACGGAAGACGCCGTCAATCCCTGCGAAACCCGACGCATTGGTCAGTACCTGCTCGCTGAAGCGCTGCGATCCTTGCGTTTTCACAAGGGCCGCGACTAACGCAACCGCATCATAGGCAAGTGTTGCTGTGCGCACTGGATCCTGCCCGTAGCGGGCGTGATAGCGCCCCGAAAAATTGCGGAACCCGGTCGATTCCGGCGCCGCGTACCAGCCGCCATCGAGCACTGCGGTCGAGAAGATGCGGGGATCGTCCCAAAGCCCAGTACCGAGCAATTGCAGCCGCTTGAGATTCACCCCGCTGGCGGCAAGTGCCTGCACAACTTGCGGCACGGCATCAGCACCGTCGGGAATGAAGATGGCGTCGACCTGGTTCGCGGCTTGTCCCACACGGCGGACTGCTTCGGCCATCCTGTTTGAGTCGAGCGGGTATTTTTCCAGCGCGAGCACCCGGCCGCCACGCCGAGATACTTCTTGCTGGAATGCCGCTTCCACCACCGTGCCATACGCGTTGTCTGGCAGCAGCGCCGCGAATGAGCGTTTCCCGCGTGCGATAGCAAAATCAACAATTCGGTGGACGTCTGTCTCCGGCAGGAAGCTCAACAAATAAACGTCACGCCCGGCCACGCTAGCATCGGTGGAAAATGCGATCACCGGAATGTTTCGTGCGCGCGCGACCTGCCCGACCGCGCTGACCGATTGCGCAAAGAGAGGCCCGATTATGATTTCTGCACCCTCGGAGATGGCCTGTTGGGCCCCAGCTTGCGCACCCTGCGGCGTGCCGCCGTCATCCTTCACCAGCAGCTGGATGTTCGGGCTCTTGAATTCGGCGAGCGCCATTTCGGCCGCGTTCTTCATCGACTGCGCGGCGACACCGGCATTGCCCTGGGCAGACAGCGGCAGGATCAGAGCGACACGAACCTGGCCTTCGCCGACAGAAGCGTTAGCCGCCGCCTGCTCGCCCGGCTGCGGCGTGGGCGCCCCGCCCCCCAATTGTGTGGTGCATGCCGCAAGCACCATTGCCGTAGCCGCGATGGATAGAGTCGTGCGCGTGCGACACCACGCATGCGCCAACATTCCCTTCTTACGCGACACACCCGGCATGGTCGCTCCTCGCGCGGCCCGTTCTCTGTCAGTCGTATCCGGTATCCCCGATTTTGTCGCGCAAAAGATTTGTTCCCGATGACGCGCCAAAGTTGGCCGTCTAGAGTGCCACCATGGCGAGTGAAAGCAAGGCGCGGCCGCGCCATTTTGCCCCGTTTGGCACTGCGATCGAGGTCGCCAAGGCCGCGCCTGGCCTCTATCTCGTCGCCACGCCGATCGGAAACCTGGGTGACATCACCTTGCGCGCACTCGAGCTGCTCGCCGGCGCAGACGTCATTGCCTGCGAGGATACTCGCGTCACGCGCAAGCTCACAGAGCGCTACGGCATCGCGACGCCGCTCACGCCGTACCACGAACACAATGCCGCCGAAGCGCGGCCAAAGCTACTCAGCCGCCTCGCTAATGAGCAAGCGGTCGCACTGGTATCGGACGCCGGAACCCCGTTGGTCTCGGACCCCGGCTACAAGCTGGTGCGAGCGGCCTGCGAGGCCGGGCACGCGGTAACTGCGCTCCCCGGCGCATCCGCCGTCTTGGCTGCATTATCGATCGGGGGCCAACCAACCGACCGTTTCTTCTTCGAAGGTTTTTTGCCTGCCAAAAAAGCGGCACGGCAAAAACGAGTGGCCGCGCTCGCAAATATTCCGGCGACACTGGTGCTGTTCGAGAGCGGATCGCGTCTTGCTGCGATGCTCACTGACCTTGCCGCCGCGTTCGGACCGCGTGCGGTCGCAATCTGCCGCGAGATGACCAAATTGCATGAAGAAGTCAAACGCGGCGACCTTGAAGCGCTGGCACGCGAATACGCTAGCGGTGCGGAGATGCGCGGCGAATTCACAATCGTTGTCGCGCCGCCCGTCAATGCCAAGGAGAAGGCAGACGAAGTCGATGCCTTGCTGCGCAAGGCGCTGATGCGCGTTTCGGTAAAAGACGCAGTCGGTGAGGTCGCGTTTGCTACCGGGCGCCCGCGCCGCGAGGTTTACCAGCGCGCGCTCGTGCTCGCCAAGGAGGCCGGCAAGGTGGAGTGATCATTCACTGCGCCCTCTATAAAACCTGCCCCGCGCCCCGAACGGCAAGCAGCGTTTCGTGTCGGCAAACGGATTCCGCATTCTGGCTCGGCGCTGGAGGAGTCCCCGGCGAAATCGATTTCGTTGCGCGCCGGCGTCAGCTCCTGGTATTCGCCGAGGTAAAAGCGCGCGCCAGCCTTGATGAGGCCGCGGAGTCAGTCAATGAGTTGCGGCCGCCGCGCAAGTATGGCTCGCAGCAAATCCGAACGATAAGATCGCGATATCCGCTTCGACGCTATCCTAGTGGCGCCGGGCAAAATTCCGCACCATATCCCGGCTGCTTTCGAAACAAACTAGGCGCTCAGCCGCTCGAAGAACTGGTCGACCTGGGCGCGAATGCGGCTGGCGACGCTGCCAAGATCGTCGGCCACCGCTTTCACCGTCGCAGCGCTCGAGCGGGTGTCCTGGGTTGCCGCGCCCATCAGGTTGACTTCGTTGGCGGTCTCCACGGTTCGCTCCGCCGCAACCTCTACACCGCGCGCGATCTCCTGGGTGGCCGCGCCCTGTTCCGTGACCGCGGCGGCGATAGCACTACTGATATTGCCGATTTCGCGGATTGTCTGTTCGATTCCGGTGATCGCTGCGATTGAGCGTTCGGTTGCACGCTGCATGCCAGCAATCTGCGCGCCGATTTCTTCGGTTGCCCGGCTGGTCTGCCCGGCAAGCGCTTTTACTTCCCCAGCCACGACTGCGAACCCGCGTCCGGCTTCGCCGGCGCGCGCAGCTTCAATAGTGGCGTTGAGTGCAAGCAGATTCGTCTGTTCAGCAATATCGTTGATGAGCTTGACCACATCGCCGATGCGACCAGCGGCTTCATCCAACTCTTTGACTGCGATGTTCGTGGATTCGACCTCGTTGACCGCCTTAGTGGCGATGGCGTTGGACTGCGCGACTTGACGGTCGATCTCATTCACAGATGCCGACAATTCATCCGCGGCCGAAGCGATGTCGCGCACATTCGCGGAAGCTTCCGACGACGAAGCTTCAGCTCGCGTTGTCTTGCTCGAGGCATTGTCGGCAGCCGCGGCAAGCTGCGTCGATGCCGCAAGCATCTCATCTGAAATTCGTCCGAGTTCAGCCAGGGTCGCTTCTACCTCGGCCGAAAAATGTGAAATCTCGTTCGACATTTTCTGTTGGCGTCGTGATCGCAGATCGGCATCGTTGAGCACGGTACGATTGAGCTCCTCGTTGCTACGCATCGCGTTCTGGAATACGCCGATTGAACGCGCCAGCGCACCAATTTCGTCGCTGCGATCACTGAACGGGATGGCGATGGCGGCATCGCCACCGGCGACGGCCTCGGTAATCTTCGTGATGTCGGCAATCGGCTTGGCCACGCTGCGCGATATCACCATCGCGCCGATGGCCGCGAGCAGAACGGCGAAGCCACCAAGTAGGCTCAGCCGCATGGCGGTCTTGTCGATGCCACTGTCGATCTCGCTGTAGACGCGCTTGGCGCGCTTGGCGTAAACCTCGGTGAGCTTGTCGAGATCTTTGTTGAGCGCCTTGCGCACCGAACGGTTGGCATCGTTGTCACCCCATTTGCGGCCGGCGGCGGGGCTAACCTCGGTGCCTAGCCGCGCCAATTCGCGGCGGAAATTGATGAATTGAGCGATGCGCTTGGAGAACTGGGCAAACAATTCGGTATCATCGCCGCGGACCGATTTCTCCCAGTCTTCCACCACCTTGGCGATCTGTTCATTGAATTTGAGAATGCCGTCGGCATACACCTTCGACGTCGCCATGTCGTTCGACATGTAAACGCCGCGCGATTCCATCACCACGGCATAAATTAGCCCGTTCACCCGCTCGACGTTCCAGGTGCCGGCATTGGCGGATTCGAATTCGTCGGTTAGTGCCGCGTGGTGACGCGCAGCCGTCACGGCGACCACCGACAGCGCAATGGTCGTGGCGCCCATCAACGCGAAAATCGCATAGAGCCTGGCGGCAATCGACAGCTTTGGCAGATTCACGGTGCCCCCAAAGTGTGCAACATCGGTCCCGAAGCGGCTATAGTGCGGATAATGTGTTAACGGTTTATTCACCTAGGTAATCATGGGCCTGAAAATCGCAGTTCAAATGGATCCGATTCAGCGGATCAATATTAAGGGTGATTCGACTTTCGCTTTGCTTCTGGAAGCGCAAAAGCGCGGTCACCAGCTTGCCTATTACACCCCTGACCGGCTGGCGTTGCTCAACGGCCGCCTATTTACCCATGTCGAATCCCTGAGCGTACGCGACAAGGCCGGCGACCATTTTACGCTGGATGAGCCGCGGCGGGTGGATCTCACAGAGTTCGACGTCGTGCTGCTACGCCAGGACCCCCCGTTCGATCTCGCCTATGTGACGACGACCCACCTGCTCGAACGCATCCATCCCAAGACGTTGGTAGTCAATCACCCGGCGCACGTGCGCAATGCGCCGGAAAAGCTATTCGTCACTGAATTTCCCGAATTGATGCCACCGACCCTGATTTCGCGCGACCTTGCCGAGATCAAGGTATTTCGCGCAGAGCACGGCGATATCGTGATGAAACCGCTCTACGGCAAAGGCGGTGAGGCGGTTTTCCGGCTTGCGCGTGAGGACCTGAATTTTGGCTCTCTTTACGACCTGTTCGCGGCCACTTTCCGTGAGCAATGGGTGGTGCAGAAGTTTCTGCCTAACATCAAGCACGGCGATAAGCGCATTATCCTGGTGGATGGCGAATATGCTGGTGCGGTGAATCGAATTCCGGCGCCGGACGACCTGCGGTCCAATATGGTGCGCGGCGGCGCACCGTCGGCAACCGAGTTGACCAAACGCGAAGCTGAAATTTGCAAGCGCATCGGCCCTGCGCTGCGCGAGCGCGGCCTGCTTTTCGTCGGCATTGACGTGATCGATGGCTATCTCACCGAGATCAACGTCACCTCCCCAACCGGGATCCGCGCCATCAAGAATCTTGGGGGGCCCGACGTCGCGGCGCTGATCTGGGACACGATCGAGGCAAAACGGAAGCTCCGGTGAGACCATGGGTGTTGCTCTCACCATCGCCACCACCGACTACGACCATTTCCGCGATTTCCGCCTCGGGTTGGTACGCGCGGAAGGCATCGAGACGAACTGGCTCACGCTTGGCCACCATGAAATTTTTTCTCGTTTCACCTTCAACCGCGAATGGGATGTGTCCGAGCTGTCCTTTGCCAAGTTCGCAGCACAGGTGACGCGCAAAGACTCCGATATTATCGGCCTGCCGGTCTATGCGTCACGGTTGTTTCGCTTCGCCTCGTTTTACGTGAACCGCAAGGCGGGCATCAAAACGGCTAAAGATCTGAGGGGGAAATGCATCGGCGTCCCCGAATGGGCACACACCGCCGCGGTCTATATGCGCGGCTGGCTGATGCACGAGGGCAATGTCGCACTCTCCGACATCGACTGGGTGCAGGCTGGCACCAATGAAGCTGGACGCATCGAAAAAGTGGAATTGTCGCTACCAAAAGGCGTTCGCCTCACCAGCATGCCAGAGAAAACGCTGAGCGGCATGATTGCCTCGGGCGAGCTCGATTGCGTCATCATCGCGCGTCCGCCAAATTCATTTCGAGAAAAACACCAGGACGTCTTACGGTTGTTCCCTGATTACGAAGCAATTGAGCAGCGCTATTATGAGCAGACGCGCGTCTATCCGATCATGCACGTGATTGCGATGCGCAAATCGATTCTCGAGGGACAGCCTTGGGTTGCACGCAATCTCTATAACGCATTCGAGGAATCGAAGCGCCGCAGCCTCGAGCGTATTCTCGATCCTGCCGTATCGCGGTATCCGGTGCCGTGGCTGACGAATTACGCAACGCGCATGCAGCAGTTGTTTGGCGCCGACTTGTTTCCCTACGGCATCGAGGCAAACCGGCCGACACTGGAACTGTTCCTGCGCTATGCGCACGAACAGGGCATCGCACGGAGACTTACCAAACCAGAAGAAATTTTCCCCGCCGGTATTATGGCGTCTGTGAAGATTTAGCTACTTTCCTGCACGTTTCATGGCCTCGGCGCGAATCTCAACGTCGGTGATTTTCATCAAGTCGATCGG
This sequence comes from Pseudolabrys sp., assembly GCA_036391175.1. GTDB lineage: Bacteria > Pseudomonadota > Alphaproteobacteria > Rhizobiales > Xanthobacteraceae > Pseudolabrys. Next base: position 1,715 of record DASWAK010000112.1, on the reverse strand, counting down.
CGCTTTGAGATTGCCGGCCTTTACCAGCTCGTTCTGCATCCAATTCAATTTATCGAGCGGCAGAACGACTGACGGATCGATAGCGTATTGCTTGACCGTATCGTCAAAAGCATAGGCCGGCCGCGGATCGTCTGGTTTGGCATGAATAGTATCTTGTGTGAGCTTGATCGTTTCATCGCGATGGCCAACTGCAAATTTCAACGCGTCGATTTCCGCCGCCAGAAAGTTGATCGCATCCGCGCGGCGGCCAGTAATGGTCTTTCCCGTCGTGGTTAGGCACAATCGCACATAGTTCGGCAGCGCTTCGTGTCCTGCGACCAGCATCTTCACGTCCTTGGGCGCGACCGCCATGAACTCCGCCGCGACAATGCCGGCGTCGGCAACACCAGCGAGCACCGCTTTAAAGCGATCGAGATCGCCGCCGAGATTTGCGAAACGCACTTCGGACGCCGCAATTTTGTGCTGCTCGAGGATCGCATTGATCAACAGATTAGGCAGCGACCCCGGTGCTGCCACCGCAATTGTCTTGCCCTTGAGATCTTCCACGCTGCTGATGGTCGATCTCACCATCAGTCCATGCGGAACGCCTGGCCAGTCGCAGCCGAGGATTTTAATGTCGGCCCCGTGTGCGCCAGCGAGAATTGTCGCGCCCGGACTTGCTTCGATGCTGTCGAGTTCGCCTGCCAGCAAAGCCTTGTGCGCCGTCGCACCGTTCTTCAGCGGGACGATCTTAAGTTCGAGGTCATGCCTGGACGCGAAGTCGTACTGCCCGACCATCAGCATGAAGCCGGCGTCGCCCTTCGGCTCGATCACCCCGTGCTTCCACGGTTTGCGTTCCTGACCCGAGCCCGGGGTCCCGAGCACCGCCAGCAAACCGACAATGCTAAGGACTCGCACGATGGTCATTGCGATTCTCCGTTAGTTATGAGTGCCCATGCTCAGTAGAATGCCTTGTCGGGCCGGGTCTCCAACTCGCTTGCAGCCTGACGCGGGTTTCCTCACACTGTCATAATTCCGTGGTCTGTCCGTGGTGTACGAGGCATCGGTATTCCATCAATGATTCGCCAACCCGGAAACCCGGCCAGCCGTATCGATTTTGCGCATTTAACGTCGAAAAGGACCTAAATGCCCATCGCCGACCGCGCCACGTTCCAGCCTCAGCGCAGCCTCCTCGAGTGGTTTCGCCCGGCGCCCACCTTTCCAGGAGTGCCACGTATTATTTCGTCGCTACAGGCTTATGGCGGATTGCAGGCTTGGGCAGCCCGCGCGCACCGGCCTTCGCAAAGCCTTGGCCGCCTCGGCTCACTGGAAGTGCGGCTGGCACAAACCGCCGCCGAAGTGCGACAGGCGCAAAGACTGCGCTATCGGGTTTTTTATGAGGAAGGGGCGGCCATCCCCAATCCGGGACGGTTATTCGTCCGCAGGGATATCGATGGTTATGACCCAATCTGCGACCACTTGTTGGTGCTCGATCATACCGCACGCGACCGCAGCACGCTGAGCCGGCCGGCCGTGGTCGGCACATATCGGCTGCTACGACAGCCGCTGGCCAAAGAGTGTGGTGGCTTCTATTCCGCCGGCGAGTTCGACATCAGCTCGCTGATCGCGCGCCATAACAATCTTCAATTCCTCGAGCTCGGCCGCTCCTGTGTGCTCGGCCCCTACCGCAATAAGCGTACTGTCGAACTTCTCTGGCATGGCATCCATTCGTACTT
>DASWAK010000111.1:0-14662 GCA_036391175.1 Pseudolabrys sp. | reverse complement strand
TAGGCTATGGTGATGGCGCGGTGAAGCTGGTGCGCATCGATGACGACGCGCTTATATTGGCGCGGAGGGCCGACGGGCAACCATTGGGTGCGCTGGGATGGGATGACGCGGGTCAAACTCTCGCCTTCGGCACCGAAGCGGGCGAGGCAGGTGTCCTCGCCCTGTGATCGCCGTAATGCGCCGCCTCACTATGTCGGATTGCCTGCGTCGTGATCACTGCACTAGCTTCTAGGGCGATCGATTTGGAACCAATTTCGCGCGTCGCGCTTGTCTGACTTGCGATCGGACGAGGCTGGACGGGCAGGGGAAGCACTCATGGCCTTCACTCATCAATTACGCCGGCTAGCCTTCGCGGTCCTGGCCAGTGCTGCCGTCATCATCGGAGCGCTCTCGGCTCCAATCGTGGTTGGCGCGCTTACGCCGGCTGCCGCGCAAATTTCCGATGACGCCCAGATCGCGCTTGAGGAATACGGCAGCTGGCGGCCGCATCCACGCTTTGGGGAAGTCTGGGTGCCAAGAGCCGTGCCGCCGGACTGGCGTCCGTATCAGTACGGGCACTGGGTCTACACGGATGAGTGGGGCTGGTACTGGGTATCCGACGAAGTCGAAGCCGATTGGGGCTGGGTCGTCTATCACTACGGTCGTTGGGCATTCGAACGGGAATTTGGCTGGTTCTGGGTGCCAGGCGATGAATGGGCGCCGGCTTGGGTTAATTGGCGCTATGGCGAAGAATACGTCGGCTGGGCGCCGCTCCCGCCCGACGAATTGATCGAGACTTATGAGGTCGAACCTGCGTATTGGATGTTTGTGCCGGGCCGCTTTATGACGTCGCCGCGGTTGCGCACATACTACGTGCCGGTGTATCGGCGCAGCGTCATTTTGCGCACGACCCGCATCGTCAATCGTACCTTTCCCGTGCACGGACGGTTGGCCGTCAATCCAGGTATCTCGCCAGCGTTTGTCGCCCGTGTGAGCGGGGCGCCGGTAGCGACCTATCGCGTGCGCCCACGCGTTTTCGCATCGACGCAAGGAGTAGCCGGCGCGGTGCCAATCCGGCGCGAGGACTTGGGCGGCGCGCGCCCCGGCAGGCCTGGCGGACCGGGCCGGCCCGGTGCACCAGGCGGACGTGCGCGCTTGGGTGCAGTTTCGGTGGAGCGCACGACCACAGTGATACGGCCAAACGCAGCGGTCACTGCGCCGCAGCCGCTTGGCAAAAACGAGCGTGGCCGATTGGGAACCACTCCGCCGCGCGCGGCACAGGGCGCTCCATCCATCGCGCCGTTACAGCAACAGCCGCCGCCGTCCACAACGCCGCCAGCTGGGTTGCAGCGTCAGACGCCAGCCATACAGCAGCAAGCGCCTGGCGGCACTCCGCCGCCACCGCCATCACCGCCATCACCACCTTCGGGACCGCCCCCGGCCACAACGGCGCCTACGACGACTGCGCCAGTGCAGGGAGAGCAGCGTCGCGAGGAACTTCGCGAACGAGGTGGGCCGGGCGGTCCGGCTGGCGGTTTACCTCCCCAACAGCCAAACATCGTGCGGCCGATCCCGCCACAGGCGCCGCCACCACCACCGCCGCAACAGCGGCAGGTGCAACCACCGCCGCCGCCACCACCACAACAGCGGCAAGTGCAGCCACCACCGCAACAGCGGCAGGTACAGCCACCACCGCCGGCCGCACGTGCGCCTGCTCCGCCGCCGCCAAAACCGGCGCAGCCTCAGCCGCAGCAGCAGCAACAGAAAAAACCGCCGCCGCCGGGCGAGAAACCTCCAGAGCCACCGAAATAGTGCGGTTAAGTCAGCGCAAATGAAACAGGCGGCCCCGCAGGCCGTCTGTTTCGTTTCTTGCATGGCCGTTCGGCGGTTCAGTGCATCAGCACGTTCCTGAACTGCCAGGGGTCCCGCTTATCGATATCTTCAGGAAAAAGACCGGGCCGTCCGCTGAGGGGCGTCCAATCGGTATAGGTGCCGATTACAGGTCCGAGGTAGGGCAGTTGCACCTGGAGACAGCGGCGGAAATCCATCTCGTCGGTTTCGACAATGCCTGCTTTAGGGTTCTCCAGCGCCCACACCATGCCGGCGAGCACCGCTGAGGTGACCTGCAGGCCGGTAGCGTTCTGGTAAGGCGCGACTTCGCGGGTCTCGTCGATCGAGAGCTGTGAGCCATACCAATAGGCATTCTTCTTATGGCCGTAGAGCAGCACGCCGAGCTCGTCGATTCCGTCGGCGATCTCACGTTCGTCCAGAATATGGATATCTTTTTGTCGTTCCCCGGCGCGGCCAAAGACTTCGTGCAGCGACAGAACCGCGTCATTGCAGGGGTGATAGGCGTAGTGGCAGGTTGGTCTGTAAATCGTTTTGCGACCCTGACGAAGCGTGAAGTAGTCGGCAATCGAGATCGACTCGTTGTGGGTGACCAGAAATCCGTATTGCGCCCGCGCGGTCGGCGTCCAGGAGCGCACGCGCGTGTCGGCTCCCGGCTGTAACAGGTAGATCGCCGCACCGCAGCCGGTTTTGTGCTTGCGGGCGTTTGCCGGCATCCACTTCTCGTGAGTGCCCCAGCCGAGCTCGGCTGGCTGCAGACCCTCGGACACAAAGCCCTCGACCGACCAGGTGTTAACGAAGACGTTCAGCGGCTTCGGGTGCTTGGCGCGCTGCGTGTCGCGCTCGGCGATGTGGATGCCTTTGATGCTGGCCTTCTTCGCTAGGCGTGCCCACTCGTCTTGCGTCTTCGGCTCCTTGAACTTTAACCCGATGTCGCCGGCAATGTTGAGCAGCGCCTGCTTGACAAACCAGGACACCATGCCGGGATTGGCGCCACAGCAGCTGACTGCAGTTGGTCCACCCGGCCGCTTGCGGCGCGCAGCGAGAATGGTTTCGCGCAGCGCATAGTTCGAGCGCGCTTCCGGGCCGAGCTTGGTGTCGAAGTAAAAGCCCGCCCAGGGTTCGACTACTGTATCGATGTAAAGAGCACCGATCTCCCGGCACAGCTCCATAATGTCGAGCGACGAGGTATCGACCGACACGTTCACGCAGAAACCTTGGCCGCCGCCGGCTGTAAGCAGCGGCGTGAGCAGATGGCGGTAGTTATCCTTTGTAACGGCCTGATGCACAAAGCGAATGCCCCGCGAATCCAGCAGTTTGCGATCCTTGTCTTCGGGGTCGATGACCACGAAGCGCTTCTTGTCGTAATTGAAATGGCGCTCGATCAGCGGAAGGGTGCCTTTGCCGATCGAGCCAAAACCGATCATCACGATGGGTCCGTCGATACGGGCATGCACTGGCCATTTGGGCATTTTCAGTGTCTCCAGGAAACGCTGGTCATATCCGCGGCAGGGCAGGAACGGAATAGAGGTTGGGCGAAAGCCGCGCGGCGTCCACGACATTCTGCCAGAGTTATGCGGCGGAGGCGGCGGCGAGACCCGGCTGCGAAATCGGCTGGCTGGGCGCGCGTAATAGCCCGCGCGCGCCTTTGAGGGCACCCGGCACAAGTTCGAGGGCAAGCAGCCGGTGGCGCTCGAAGGGGCCGGGCATGCGCAAAGTGGCAGTCTTCTCAGCCGAAAAGCCAAAGCGATTGTAATAGGCAACATCGCCTACGAGCACGACCGCGCGATGGCCAAGCCGGCGCGCTGCAGCAAGCGCATAGCGCACGAGCGCGGTCCCGATCCCGCGATTGCGACAATCGGCGTCGACGGCCACTGGACCGAGAAGCAAAGCCGGCTGGCCGGTGCTGCACACAATATTCCAGAGTCGGGCAGTACCGACAATGTGTTTGCCGTCCGTTGCCACCAAGGCGAGGCCTTCGGCCGGCACCCGGCCGTCCCGCAGGCGCTGCGAACTCTTGCGCCAGCGCAACTTGCCGAAAGCTCGGTCGAGCAGCGCTTCGCGCGCTGCGACATCGGGAGGGCGTTCTTTCCTGATGGAGATCATCTGAGATTTCTCCCGCGCTGGCGCGCGGCCAAGCGCGCGCTCCGAGGGCGTTGCTTGTGGGGATGAAGGGAGCCGGCCTGACCGGCTCCCGCGATGTCAGATGTGATAGGTCTTCAGCGGCGAGAAACCGTTGAACGCGACCGACGAGTAAGTCGCCGTATAGGCGCCGGTACCCTCGATCAGCACCTTGTCGCCGATTTCCAGGCTGACCGGGAGCATGTAGGGCTGCTTCTCGTACAGCACGTCGGCGGAGTCGCAGGTCGGCCCCGCCAACACGCATGGTGCCAGGGCGTCCCCGTCCCGTGGAGTGTGGATCGGATAGCGGATCGACTCGTCCATCGTTTCGGCGAGGCCGCCGAACTTGCCGATATCGAGATAGACCCAGCGGACGTCGTCCTCTTCGCTCTTCTTGGAAACGAGGACGACTTCGGCTTCGATGGTGCCGGCATTGCCGACCATGCCGCGTCCCGGCTCGATGATCGTTTCCGGAATGCGGTTGCCGAAATGCTTGCGCAGCGCCTTGAAGATCGCGTTGCCGTAGGTTTTCACCGACGGCACATTCTTCAGGTACTTGGTCGGAAAGCCGCCGCCGAGGTTGACCATCGACAGGTTCATGCCACGCTCGCCACACTCCTTGAATACCGCAGCCGCCGAAGCGAGCGCGCGGTCCCAGGCATGTTGGTTGCGCTGCTGGGAGCCGACATGGAACGAGACGCCATGCGGTTCCAGCCCCGCCCTAAGGGCGTGCTCCAGCACCTCGACAGCCATGGCCGGCTCGCAGCCGAACTTGCGCGAGAGCGGCCATTCCGCCCCCACGCAGTCGGAGAGGATGCGACAAAATACGCGGCTGCCCGGCGCGGCACGGGCGATCTTCTCGACCTCGGGCTTGCAGTCCACTGCGTAGAGACGAACACCCAGTGCATAGGCACGGGCGATATCCCGCTCCTTCTTGATGGTGTTGCCATAGCTGATGCGGTCGGGTGTGGCGCCGGCAGCGAGTACCAACTCTATCTCGGGGATCGAAGCGGTGTCGAAGCAGGAGCCGAGCTTGGCCAGCAGCGTCAGCACTTCCGAGGCCGGGTTTGCCTTCACGGCGTAGAACACGCGCGTGTCCGGCAGCGCCTTGGCAAAGGCGTTGTAATTGTCGCGGACGACGTCGAGGTCAACGACGAGGCAGGGGCCTTCGTCGTTACGCTTACGTAGAAACTCGCGGATGCGCTCAGTCATTGGCGCTATTCCCCACGGCTGACGGGGCCATCAAGCCCCGTATGTCGCGGTTAACGAAGGGCAAGCGTCTGCGCGCGATGGGGACGCGCCAACGCTACACATCGTATCCCGCTCATGCTGCCTTGGATTGGATGGGGAGATCCCCGTCCGCACGGCCGGCAAAGATGAACAAGCCTCTTCGGTGACCCGCGCCGGTGGTGGAGACCGGCAGAGACCAAGGAAGCCCGATCGTCGTTGCTTTAAGCCGCGTCCCCTGCTGAGAGCAGAGTGCGCCGGTTTCGCCTCCGGCTGCCGGTTAGATTTCTTGGAGAGGTTTTGGCTTCTCTCTCCAGGCGGCTGGCCGGCCTCTTGTCCGGCTACCTACCGACCGACACACGGCCACAGGCACGTGCGAAATTGGGCACAACCGAAATAACATTTTTTTCGCGTTGTGCAAGCGAATTAGTTCGCCGCGTCAAAAAACTTTCTTAACTTTTTCTTTCAACGATCGAGCGTGATGCGATCAGTCGCGCGCGGTGAACGGCTCGATGCGGTGAGCGTTGCGCACGAACTGCGCCATGATGGCGATGCCGCTGAGCACGAAAAGCGCGTCGAGGATTCGCTGCCCGATGCTTCCGAGGTCGAACAAGGTGGCGAGGGCCCAGGAGCCGGCGAAGGCAGCGCCGAACACCTCGGCGCCAATCAGGATGGCGGCGCTGATCACGGTGACGACATTGAGCCAGACGATGCCGCGGTCTTGGGCCATGAGGGTCTCCCTTGCGAGGTGCAATCTCCTCGAATCCGGCTGCCAGATCAAGTCCATAGCAGCGAACCCTGGCAAGCGTGCGGGCCTTTTGATTTTGCTCATGGCGGCCCAGGTCGAGGCGCTGAAGGTTAATGTATGATTCCGTCAAACGCGCTCAGGATTGTTCGCCCCTTCCTGGCCGGCCTCGCAGCCGCTGGGTTGGCAACAGGTATTGCGGCGAAGCTCTCGGGTGTTGGCGACTGGGCGGGTTTCATATGGGCGGCAGTCACCGTGCCGGTGCTGATCGCGCTGCTCATCGAGATTGTGACAAGTCTGCGGCACGGGGACGTCGGGCTCGACATCGTTGCTGCTTTGTCAATGACTGCGGCATTGGCCTTCGGCGAGACTCTCGCCGCAGCCATTGTTGCCCTGATGTATGCCGGGGGCCAATACCTCGAGAGTTTCGCCGAAAGGGCAGCCCGCCGCGAGATGACCGCCCTGCTGTCGCGGGTGCCACGTACGGCGGTGCGGCACCGGGATGGGCAACTCGAAGAGGTTGCCCTCGACTTGATCCTGCCCGGCGACCGCCTGCTGATTCGGCGCGGCGACGTGGTGCCGGTGGATGGAACGGTCGCAGAAGGGGTGGCGGTGCTCGACCAGTCGGCGCTCACCGGTGAGTCTCTTCCAGTGCAGCTCAAGCTCGGCGACCCAGTCTTGAGCGGTTCCACCAACGCTGGCGAAGTTTTCGATATGGCTGCAGCACGGCGTGCAGCGGAGAGCACCTATGCCGGCATCGTTCGGCTGGTCGAGGCCGCCCAGCGCTCACGTGCGCCAATGTCGCGGCTGGCTGACCGCTACGCCATCCTGTTTCTGGCGGTTACGGTCGCCCTTGCCGGCGCTGCCTGGGGCCTGACCAGTGATCCGATTCGCGCGGTAGCCGTGCTGGTTGTGGCGACACCCTGTCCACTCATTCTGGCGGTTCCGGTTGCCATCGTTTCTGGACTCTCGCGTGCGGCGAAGCTCGGCATCCTGATCAAGGGCGGCAAGGCGATCGAGACGCTGGCGCAGGTGCGGTCACTCGTTATCGACAAAACGGGCACATTGACGATCGGTCAGGCGAGAATCGTTTCCACTCGAGTGGCCGATGGCATGAGGCCGGATGAACTGTTGCGGGTCGCAGCATCGCTCGACCAGGCCTCCAAGCACGTGATCGCCCAGACCGTAGTCGCCGAGGCGCGGAGCAAAGGCCTATTGCTGGTGGTCCCATCCGATGTGGTCGAGACTCCGGGGGAGGGAATTGCCGGCCGGGTGGAAGGACACCCCGTCCTGGTGGGTGGGCCGAGTTTTATCGTCGGCAAGGTCGGCGATGCCGGCTTGTCGCTATTGTCGCACGACCGCCCGCCCGGCGCGCTCACGGTGGCAGTGGTAGTTGACGGAAGACTGGCCGGCGTCCTGATCCTTGCCGACGAGTTGCGCGCCGGCACAGAAGCCATGTTGCGCGACCTTCGGCTCATGGGCATTCAACGTATCGTGCTGGCGACCGGCGACCGCCACGAGGTTGCTCGCTTCATTGCTGCCGGCCTCTCATTCGATTTGGTGCGTTCAGAACTCACGCCCGACCAGAAAATCTTGGCGGTGCTGTCAGAGCGTAAGAACGGCCCCGTGATGATGATTGGCGACGGCGTCAACGACGCTCCCGCGCTGGCTGCTGCCGATGTTGGCGTAGCGATGGGCGCCAGGGGAGCCGCTGCTTCCGCTGAGGCTGCCGATGTCGTGCTGCTCGTTGATCATCTCGACCGGATTCTTCCGGCCATCAAGATTGCTCGCCGCTCGCGCTTTATCGCCCTGGAGAGTGTGGTGGTCGGCATCGGCCTGTCGACCTTGGCCATGATCGCGGCCTCGTTCGGTTTGTTGACGCCCGTCGAGGGAGCGTTGCTGCAAGAGGTGATCGATGTAGCGGTTATCTTCAACGCGCTGCGGGCTTTGCGGGGATGAGAAAGGCCCTCGCCAACGGCCAAGTTCACGATTAGATGGACTGGATGACCCGTCCGCCTGCCGCTTCCGCCATCCAAAATCCGCTGCTCGCCGCCTGGACAGGCGCTTTCGAGCTGCCGCCATTCGCACAGATCGAGCCCGGGCATTTCCGTTCCGCCTTCGACCAGGCGCTGTCCGCGCATCGCGCCGAGATCGATGCTATTGCTGCCGATCCCACGCCGCCGAGCTTCGACAATACTGTTGCAGCGCTGGAGAAGAGTGGTCACGCGCTTGATCGCGTTGCCGACGTATTCTTTGTGCTGGCAGGGGCAGACACTTCGGACGAGATCGAGGCGATTGAACGCGATATCTCGCCGCTGCTCGCCCGTCACAACAATGCCTTGTATCTCAATCGCGCGCTCTACGGCCGAATTGCCGATCTGTACAAGCAACGCAAAACGTTGGGCCTAGACGCCGAGCAGGCTCGCGTTCTGGAGCGTTATTATACCCGTTTTGTGCGCGCCGGGGCCGCGCTGGAAAAGCCCGCGCAGGAGCGTCTCGCGGCTATTAACGAGCGGCTGGCAAGTCTCGGCACGCAGTTCGGACAGAATGTGCTGGCCGACGAGAAATCCTTCGCAATGGTGTTGGAAGAAAGCGATCTCGCCGGGCTGCCCGATTTCGCCCGTGCGGCGGCGCGCGCGGCCGCCGATGAACGCGGTCACCGAGGTAAATATGCCATCACCTTAGCGCGCTCTTCGGTCGAGACGTTCCTGCAATTCTCGTCCCGCCGCGATCTGCGCGAAAAGGCATTCCAGGCCTGGATCAGACGTGGTGAAAACGGCGGGGCGACGGACAATCGGACGCTGATCGCCGAAATGGTGGGCCTGCGCGCAGAGCGCGCCAAGCTGCTCGGCTTTTCGACCTTCGCCGATTACCGGCTCGATGATCAGATGGCCAAGACCCCGGCGGCGGCGCGCGGGCTGCTCGACGAGGTTTGGGGCAGGGCACGCGCAAAGGCCGCGGCCGAAAGAGATGCTTTGCAGAAATTGATTGCGGAGGAGGGCGGTAATTTCGCGCTGGCGCCCCACGATTGGCGCTACTACGCCGAGAAACTGCGCAAGGCGCGGTACAATCTCGATGAAGCCGAGATCAAGCCGTATTTCCAACTCGATAAGATGATCGAGGCGGCTTTCGAAACCGCGCACCGTCTGTTCGGTCTCATATTCACCCCGGTCGCCGTGCCGCTCTATCATCCGGATGTGCGCGCGTGGGAGATGACGGATACGCAAGGCCGCCATGCTGCGCTGTTCATCGGCGACTATTTCGCGCGGAGTTCTAAGCACAGCGGCGCCTGGATGACGTCGCTGCGCGACCAGGAAAAACTTTCTGGCGACATCCGCCCAATCGTCCTTAACGTCTGTAATTTCTCCAAGCCGGCGGCGGGCGAGCCGGCGCTGCTCTCCTTTGACGATGCGCGCACGCTGTTCCACGAATTCGGTCACGCGCTGCACGGGATGTTGTCGAACGTGACGTATCCGTTGCTCGCCGGCACCGCAGTGCCGAGCGATTTCGTCGAGCTACCCTCGCAGCTTTATGAGCATTGGCTGGAAGTGCCAGAGATATTGCGGCAATACGCGCGCCATTGTCGCACCGGCGAGCCGATGCCAAAGGCACTGTTGGACCGTCTGCTGGCGACGCGCACCTACAATCAGGGCTTCGCGACGGTGGAGTACACCGCCTGCGCGCTGGTCGATCTCGATCTGCATTCGCTGCCAGATGCGGCGGCACTCGACGTCACGGAGTTCGAGCGCAACGATCTTGGACGTATTGCCATGCCGGCGGAGATCGTGATGCGTCACCGCCTGCCGCATTTCCAGCATCTGTTCTCGGGCAGTGGCTACGCCGCGGGCTATTACTCTTACATGTGGTCGGAAGTACTCGATGCCGACGCCTTCGCAGCCTTCGAGGAAACCGGCAACGCCTTCGACCCCGCAACCGCCAAGCGGCTGCGCAATTATGTCTACAGTGCTGGAAACCTGCGCGAGCCGGCGGAGGCCTATAAGTCCTTCCGCGGCCGGCTGCCGACGGTTGACGCGCTGTTGAAGAAGCGTGGGCTAGCGGACGTTGAGTTCGCATGACACTTCACTCCGCCAGCCATCGCCGCGGCGTGGTGGCCGCTCCTCACATGGCTGCCGTCGATGACGGCCGCGCAATCCTCGCCGAAGGCGGCAACGCCATCGAAGCGATGCTCGCCATGGCGGCAAGCATTGCCGCGGTCTATCCGCACATGAATCATATCGGTGGTGATGGGTTCTGGCTGATCCGCGAGCCGTCAGGCCGCGTGCGCGCGCTGATGGGAGCAGGGCGGGCTGGATCAAAAGCGACGCTACGCTTCTATCGCGATGCCGGCCACGACGAAATTCCGGCGCGCGGCCCGCTCGCTGCGCTCACTGTGCCGGGTGCGGTCGCCGCATGGACGCTGGCCGCCGATGCGGCGAAGACACAGGGCGGCAAGTTGCCGCTTGACGTTCTGCTGACGTCCGCCATCAAGCATGCGCGCGACGGTTACGTAGTGACGCGCAGCCAGGCGCGGCTGACGGCTGAAAAGCTGCCGGAAATTGACAAGGCAGCCGGCTTCAAAAAAGCTTTTCTAATCGACGACAAGGTGCCGGACGTCGGCGCGCTGCTGAAACAGACTGCGTTTGCCGCAACGCTTGAGCATCTCGCTCGCACCGGGCTCGATGACTTCTATCGCGGCGACGTGGGGCGCGAGATTGCGGGCGATTTGGAGCAGATCGGCAGCCCGGTGACGCGGGCCGATCTGGAAAACTATAGAGCGATTGTCGATACGCCGCTGAGTGTCGCGACGCAGGCGGGCAATTTGTACAATTCACCGCCCCCGACGCAGGGGCTGGCTTCCCTTATTATTCTCGCATTGTTCGAGCGCCTGCGCGTGTCACAAGCGGAAAGCTTCGAGCACGTTCACGGCATTGTCGAAGCAACCAAGCGGGCCTTTCGCGTGCGCGACCGTGTCGTCACTGATCCCGACAAGATCGCCGTCGATCTCAATCAATATCTGGCGCCCGCTTTTCTCGACGCCGAAGCCGCCAAGATCGACACACGCAAGGCCGCGCGCTGGCCTGCGCTGTACGGCGAAGGCGACACCATCTGGATGGGCGCCGCGGATGCGAGCGGCCTCGTCGTCTCCTACATTCAGTCGCTCTATTGGGAATTCGGCTCCGGCTGTGTACTGCCGGCGACTGGCATCCTGATGCAAAATCGCGGCGCCAGCTTCTCGCTCGATTCCAAGGCGCTAAACGCGCTGGCGCCGGGGCGCCGCCCGTTCCACACGCTCAATCCGGCGCTGGCCGCGCTGAAAGACGGCCGCATCATCGCCTACGGCACTATGGGCGGCGACGGCCAGCCGCAGAGCCAGGCGGCGGTGTTCACACGTTACGTTACATTCGGGCAGCCACTCGACAAGGCGCTCGACGCCCCGCGCTGGCTCCTCGGTCGTACCTGGGGTTCGACCCACACAGACTTGCGAATGGAGTCGCGTCTCGATGGCAACCTGATCGACCGGTTGCTATCGGCCGGTCACGACATCGCGGTTCTCGACGAACCCTATTCCGACACGATGGGCCACGCCGGTGCTGTCGTGCTGCATCCCGACGGCAGCTTGGAAGGTTGTCACGACCCGCGTGCCGACGGCGGCGCGGCGGGCGTTTGACTGGTCGCGTTTACGCTAAAGCTATATGCAACACGCCACTTTTGCGCCGCAGTCCGTGTTATGGTGCGCGTGCATGATTGCTTCGCTTCGCATTTTGCTCACAGCGCTGCTGACCTTGACCTTCGGGGGTCTGGCGCAAGCGCACCCGCACGTCTGGGTGACGATGCACACCGAGCTGGTTTATGCGCCGGACGACAGCATCACCGGCATTCGTCACGCGTGGTCGTTCGACGACATGTTCTCGACCTTTGCCACGCAAGGACTGGAGAGCAAGGAAAAAGGTAAGTTCACGCGCGAGGAATTGGCGCCGCTAGCCAAGGTCAATGTCGACTCGCTCAAGGAGTACGACTACTTCACTTACGCCACCGCCGACGGCAAGAAAGCGGAACTGACCGACCCCACGTCGGACTACTGGCTCGACTACGCGGATCAGGTGCTCACGCTTAATTTTACATTGCCGTTCAAGGCGCCGGTAAAGGCTAAAGAGCTCAAGATCGAAATCTACGATCCGACTATTTTCGTGGACTTCTCATTTGCCAAGGAAAAGCCGGCGCAGCTTATCGGCGCGCCGAAATGCAAGCTCGATGTCGAGCTGCCGCGCGAAATGACGTTTGCCGAAGGCAAGAAGCTGAGCGAGATCCCCGCCGACCAGAAGAACACGACCATGGCCTGGGGCGCGCAGTTCGCCAATAAGCTTCTGGTGCATTGCCCTTGAAGGCAGTCCTGGGATCCTGCTTGACGCAAGGCGTCCTGCTGGCTGCGTGCATTCTCCTCATGCTCGGCGCGATCGACGTCGCGCTGGCGCAGCCGTTCGGCGTGACGCGTGGTGCACCGCCGGCCGAGCTCGGCGGTTTTGCCGGCTGGATCCTCGCCAAGCAGGCCGAGTTTTACCGCATGCTGTCGGGCCTCATCCGCGCCGCCAAGGCTGACGGCAGTGCGGCCTATACGCTGCTCGGGATTTCGTTTTTGTACGGGATCTTCCACGCTGCCGGCCCGGGTCACGGCAAGGCGGTGATCTCGTCCTATCTCGTCGCCAATGATGAGACCTGGCGGCGCGGCATCGTGCTGTCGTTTGCTTCGGCGATCCTTCAGGCGTGCACTGCAATCGTGATCGTTGGCGTCGCTGCCGCGATGCTCGGCGCTACAGCCAAAGCGATGGGCGACACGGTCCGTGTCATCGAGATCGTCAGCTACGCGCTGATCCTTTTGATTGGTCTGCGCCTGTTCTGGGTGAAGGGGCGCGCCTTCCTGCGTTTATTACGCAGCGAAGCACATGCGCATCACGTGCATGAGCACGGTCATCATCATGCTCACGCGCATGATCACGACCATCATCACCATGGGCATGGACATTCCCACGATCACGAACACAAAGACGAGGCGTCAGCCTGGGCCCACGCGCACGCGCCGGAACCGCAGGAACTCACGGGCCGGCATTGGCTCAGACGGGGGCTTTCGGCAATCGTTGCGGTCGGACTGCGGCCGTGTTCGGGCGCGATCATCGTGCTCGTATTCGCGCTGGCGCAGGGACTGTTCTGGATCGGCGTTGCGTCGACTTTCGTAATGGGCCTTGGCACTGCGATCACTGTTGCGGTCATCGCGACACTCGCGGTCGGTGCGCGTGGACTCGCCGGTAAGCTGGCGAAAGCAAAGCCCGGCGCGGGCATGCTTCTCCTGCGCGGATTGGAAACCGCCGCGGCCCTTGTCATTGTGATATTTGGTGCCGCCTTGCTCACCGGATACATGGTGAGCGAGCGATTGATGGGCGTCTAACCGAAGTCTTCGGCGCGCAACTCAATTGGCTCACCGTGCGGAGTGCGGTCGCAGGCTCGGTCCCAGGCGTTGCGGTAACGGTGTAACGTGTCCTGCGTCGTCACGCCTTTTTCCGCCACCAGCTTCTCAAGCGTATTGAGCCAGTGCGCATAGTAGGTCTCGCCCGTGTCAGGGTTGCCGGCCGCCTGCGCGCGTTTGATCTCACTGGCGAGTGCAGCCGCCCATTCCGGCCACGTAAAGACGCCACGCTCGTACAACGCCAGCGTCATGGCGAAGGCTTGCGCTTCCCAAGGTTCACGAAACACCGGACCGTCGGAGTCGCGCGGCACGCTTGGGACGGCAATTGCGGCACGCATTGCGGCTTGAGGGTCCATCGGCATGTCAGGCACTCTCCAGATAGGGCTCCCAAGCATCGACCGAAACTTTCGCGGTCGGGTCGCCGTCGGCGCCCCACAATTCACGTCCGTCAAACCGCACCGTATAGAGCCACTGCGGATTTTCGCCGGCGCCGGTCGCATTGCTGTCGGGGAAAACGTGGCAACCGATCACGCGTTCGATGGTACCAATGTGGCCTCTCACATAGCGCGGCAATCGCGTGTGGGTGAGGGGATTGATGTTCTTAGCGCGCACTTTGTCGCCAGCTTTGTATGCAGCTAACGTATTTGTCTGTCGTTCAGTCGGTCCGCCGCGGTGGAGCGCCTTCGCCACGTCGCCAGGCGACAAGATACGCTTGACCGGCTTTGGCGCCCGCAACGAATGGCCGGCCGAGATTTCGTCGTCCGCTACCAGTTCACGCTCCTTGAGCATTGTCTCCAGCGCCGCGAACCAGATCTGGTAGTAGCTCATCGACAAATATTCGGCGGGCGGCCGGTTCTCGCACGCGAAGCGCCCCATGTCGATATTCCAGCCGCCCGGCATGCCCATGGCGAGCGTCAGCGCGAAGGCGCGCTTCTCCCATTCGGCGTGGAACACCGGCTCGTTCGGCTCCGGCTCGACAGGGCCGTGACCGTGCGTGCCGCCGAGGTCTTGCGCGCCGTTCATGTGGGTTGCTTCGGCAGGCCGGTGCCGATCATGGAATCGCGCGTGACCAGGTCCGCCAACTGCTCTTCGCCGAGTCCGTCACTACCCTTGGGACGCTGAGGAACGACGAGGTAGCGAACCTCCGCGGTAGAGTCCCACACACGAATAGAAACCGACGCAGGTAACTGAACACCGAAGTCAGCAAGCACTCCCCGCGGATCTTTCACGGCGCGGGATCGAAATGGCGCGTTCTTGTACCAGGTGGGTGGCAGTCCGAGCAC
>DASWAK010000110.1:0-5339 GCA_036391175.1 Pseudolabrys sp. | reverse complement strand
GCCCGGAATCTTTAGACCTGGATATCAGGAGGTCAGCCAGAGTCTGGGACGAAATAGAGAGGCAAGTCCCTAACGTAAAGGGGGTCTGGATGCACCTAGCCGATGTACCCGCTATGATCACGGTCATATCGATTAAGCAGTTCGAAGCGGCTGGCGACGATCCCGACATTGTGATCGGCTGCACCGGCGGGGGCTCGAACTTTGCGGGACTCGCATTTCCGTTTCTCGGCTTGCAATTGCGCGGCGGACGCAAGCGGCGCGTCATCGCGGCGGAGCCGTCGGCCTGTCCGTCGCTGACGCGCGGCAAGTACGCCTATGATTTTGGCGACACCGCGCACCTGACGCCGCTGGTCAAGATGCATACGCTCGGCTCTACCTTCATCCCGCCCGGCTTCCACGCCGGCGGCCTGCGCTATCACGGCATGTCGCCGCTTGTGTCGCACGTCTACGAGCTCGGCCTGATCGAAGCGCGGGCCTATCATCAGAAAGCCTGCTTCGAAGCCGGCGTAGAATTTGCGCGTTGCGAAGGCATCGTGCCGGCGCCGGAGGCCAATCATGCGGTGCGCTGTGCCATCGATGAGGCGCTGCGCTGCAAGAAGGAGGGCAAGAAGGAAACCATCCTTTTCAACCTCTCCGGTCACGGCCATTTTGATATGCAGGCCTACACCAACTACTTCGAAGGCAAGCTGGTCGACCAGGACTATGACGAAAAGGAACTTGCTATGGCGTTGGCAGGCTTACCGAGTGTCGCCGCGTGATCTTGTCCCGATCGCCTGCTCATCACAGATCCGAAGAGGAAGGCTATGATCGAGCCCTATAACGCCGTCGGTCTGATCCCTAGCTTCTGGGGCATTCGCCGCCGCGAGGAGATCAAGCACAACATTGAACATCTCAAGGGGCTGACCAAGGCGGCGTTCTGGCTCTCCAATCTCGACATTCCGGTACGCCTGCTTGCCATCCCCGAGGGTGCGCTAATGGGCTTTAATGACGAAGTGCTGGACGTCGATCACGCAGACTACGCCCGCACCTGCTGCATCGACATCCCGGGGCCCGAGACCGACGAGATCGGCAAGCTGGCACGGCAATGGAATGTCTACATCATGGCGCAGGCCAAGGCGCGCCATAAAGACTGGAAGAATCGCTTCTTTAACATCGGCTTTATCGTTGATCCGGACGGTAACATTATTTTGCAACACTATAAGCTAAGTGCGCTTTTGCCGGTCGAGCGTTCGGTGTCGCCGCACGACATTTACGATTGGTGGATCAAGAAATACGGACGTACGCTCGACGCCTTCTGGCCGGTCGCCGACACCAAGATCGGGCGGCTCGGCATCATGATGGCGATGGAGGGCAATTATCCTGAGAACGGGCGCGGCCTGGCAATGAACGGCGCCGAGGTGGTGTACCGCGCGTCGATGCCGGCCCCGTTCACCGAAAATGACATTTTCGAAATCTCCAACCGCGCCCGTGCACTGGAAAACAACATGTATATCGTGGCGCCGAACATTGGCAGCTACCATCTCGATGTCGACCACCCTGTTGGCATCGATGCCGGCGGTGGACAATCGATGATCGTCGATTACCGCGGCCAGCTGGTTGGCAAGCAGCGCGACACCAATGGCTCGACATTCGTTGCGGGCGTCATCAACATTGAGGCGTTGCGCCACCATCGGGAGTCGGCGCAGGTCACCAATTGGATGAAGGACGTCCGCGCAGAACTCGCACAAATCATTTACGAGAAACCGATTTACCCGAAGAATCGCTACCTGAAAAAGGTGCCGCCGAAACACGCTGAGTATAAGCGAGATGTGATCGACAAGCAGATCGCTTTGATGCACAAGCGCGCAATCTGGAAGAAGTCGTCAAAAAAATAAAATTAAATCGCTGATGCATGCGGACCCTGCAATTGGCCCGTGGGCGACAATAGATGGCCCGTAGTGCAGCCATAGAAGCTTTATATCTAAATATTTTATATTTGTAATATATTGCATTCTGCGGCATGCTGCCTCGACCACCGCAAAAGGAGCCGACGCATGCGTGCGGCAGTTCTGGGGGGCGGCCCGGGCGGGCTAAATTTTGCGATCTCGCTCAAATTGCGTGACGCATCACACGACGTCGTGGTCATCGAGCGCAATAAACCGGACGATACTTTTGGCTGGGGCGTGGTGCTGTCTGACGAGACGCTCGGCAATCTTCACACCAACGACCCGGTTTCTTCGAAAGCGATCCGCGACTCTTTCGTCTATTGGGACGACATCGCGGTGCACTATCGCGGCACGACGATGCGCTCGGGCGGACACGGCTTCAGCGGCATCGGCCGCAAGCGGCTGCTCAATATTTTGCAGGGACGCGCACGCTCGCTCGGTGTGAAGATCGAGTTCGAAACCGAAGCGGCGCCGGCCGACAGCTACCAGGATTACGACATTGTCGTCGGGGCCGACGGCGTCAATTCACGCGTACGTGCAGCTTATGCCGATGCGTTCAAGCCTAATATCGACGTGCGCGCCTGCAAATACATCTGGCTCGGCACGCACCAGAAATTCGACGACGCCTTTACCTTTATCTTTGAAGAGACCGAGCACGGCTGGATCTGGGTGCACGCCTATCAGTTCGATGCTGAGACGGCGACTTTCATTGTCGAGTGTTCGGAAGAGACCTGGCGGCGCGCAGGCTTCGATTGCATGAACGTCGACGAAACGATCGCAGCCTGCGAAAAAATCTTCGCTCGCAATCTTGGCGGCCACAAGTTGATGTCGAATGCGCGCCACCTACGTGGCTCGGCCTGGCTCAATTTCAACCGCGTGCTGTGCGAGCGCTGGAGCCACAAGAATATCGTGCTACTTGGTGATGCGGCCGCCACCGCCCATTTTTCGGTCGGTTCTGGATCGAAGCTGGCGATGGAGAGCGCGATTGCGCTGGCGAACTATCTCGACAGCGAGCTCAATATGGAATCGGCGTTTCGGCGCTACGAGGACGAGCGGCGGCTCGAAGTGCTGCGGCTCCAGAATGCCGCACGTAACTCGACCGAATGGTTCGAGGATGTAAAGCGCTACTTTGATCTTGATCCGGTACAATTCAACTATTCGCTGCTCACGCGCTCGCAACGCATCAGCCACGAGAATTTGCGTCAACGGGATCCGCAATGGCTTTCCGAGGCGGAGAAGTGGTTTGAACAGAAGGCGACAGGCCGCGCGCCCAATTCGGCACGGCCGCCGATGTTTGTGCCATTTCGCGTGCGCGGGCTGGAGCTTGTGAATCGGGTATGCGTTTCGCCGATGGATCAATACCGGGCCAAAGACGGCACACCGAACGAGTGGCACTTCGTGCACTATGCGGAGCGCGCCAAGGGCGGCGCCGCCTTGGTATTCACCGAGATGACTTGCATCTCGCCACAAGGACGCATCTCGCCTGGATGCACAGGCCTCTATGCGCCCGAGCATGAGGCTGCCTGGAAAGGCATCGTCGATTTCGTCCATGCCGAGACTGAGGCCAAGATCGCGATCCAGCTCGGTCATTCCGGCGCGAAAGGTTCGACGCAGCTCGGCTGGGAGGAAGCGGATGCGCCACTGAAAACCGGCAACTGGCCGCTGCTTGCGCCATCGGCGGTAGCCTGGAGCCCGAAAAACCAGACACCGCGGGAGATGTCGCGTGCCGACATGGACAGAATCCGTGACGAGTTCGTGCGCTCCACTGAAATGGCTGCACGCATCGGCTTTGACTGGCTTGAGCTGCACTACGCGCACGGTTACCTGATATCGTCTTTCATTACGCCGCTCACCAATAGACGCACCGACGAATACGGCGGATCGCTCGAAAACCGCATGCGGTTCCCGCTCGAGGTGTTCGGCGCCGTACGCAAAGCGTGGCCGGACCGCAAGCCGATTTCTGTGCGCATCTCCGCGCACGACTGGGTTGGCCCCGATGGCGTGCGACCGCAAGATGCAGTCGAGATTGCGCATATTCTCGCCGAGGCTGGCGTCGATCTGATCGATGTATCGGCCGGCCAAACTTCGACGCGCGCACGGCCGATTTACGGCCGCATGTTCCAGACACCTTTCTCCGACCGCATCCGCAACGAGGCGGGTGTCGCAACGCTTGCAGTGGGGAATATCTACGAACCGGATCACGTCAATTCGATCTTGATGGCAGGACGCGCCGATCTCGTCTGCCTTGCGCGGCCGCACCTTTCCGATCCGTACTGGACGCTGCATGCCGCTGCAGAACTTCGCTACAACGGCGTGAGCTGGCCGAAACCGTATTGGCCCGGACGAGACCAGCTCTACCGCCTTAGGTCGCGCAGTGAAGCCCTGACGGGGAAAGCCTGATGGGTGCACTCGATAACCGACACGCATTGGTCACCGGTGGCGGTACAGGTATCGGCGCGGCTATCGCGCGTGCCCTGGTGGGCGAGGGCGCTGCGGTTTCGCTTGCCGGGAGGCGCAAGGTGCCGCTGGATGGGGTGGCAGCCAGTCTTGTCAAGGCCACGGCGATCGTTGCCGATGTGACGAAAGAAGCTGACTGCGCGGCCATGGCCACTGCGGCGCGCGCAGCGCACGGTCCGATTGATATCATCATTGCCAACGCCGGCGCGGTGGTCAGCGCGCCCGTCGCAAAGATGGACCTCGCTCACTGGTACAGCATGATTGACGTGAATCTGACCGGCGCTTTCCTTACAGTGAAGGCGGCCCTTGCCGATGTTACGCGCAATTCCGAGGGCGCGCGCCGGATTGTATTCATCTCGTCGACCGCCGGGCTCAAAGGATATCCGTACGTTGCGGCCTATTGCGCCGCCAAACACGGCGTTATCGGGTTGGCGCGGGCACTCAGCCTTGAGCTTGCGCCCTTCGGTGTCACCGTCAACGCCGTGTGCCCCGGCTACACCGACACGCCGCTGCTGAACGCCGCGGCGGAAAAAATCTCCGCCAAGACCGGCCGCTCTGCCGAGAATTCGCGTGCAATTTTGGCCAAGGACAATCCGTCCGGACGCCTCATCAAACCGGAGGAAGTCGCGCAGGCGGTACTTCGGCTCTGCTTGCCATCTGCTGGTTCGATGAACGGACAGATAATCGCGGTTACAGGAGACTTGCCATGACCGTCGCACGCAAAACGCGCGAGCGCCGCGTCATGCATCCGGTCAGCAAACAGCGGCTACGGCTATGGCTCAGGCTGTTGCGCTCCTCGCGCGCGATCGAGGCTCGATTGCGCGAACGGCTGCGCACGAAATTCGCGATCACGCTCCCGCAATTCGACGTCATGGCAGCGCTCGCCCGTAACGAGAGTGGCATTACAATGACCGAGTTGTCGCGCCAGTTGATGGTGTCAAATGGCAACGTGACAGG
>DASWAK010000109.1:0-8027 GCA_036391175.1 Pseudolabrys sp. | reverse complement strand
CGGCGTAGGCGGTGGCATCGTCGCGGCACTCCCTTCGCAGCTTGGCCTCGGTACCTACTCTCCGCTGCTCGACAGTCATGGCAACAGCGTGCGCGGCCTCAAGGTATGTTCGGCGTTGTCATCGCGTTTCGACCTGCATGTGTTCAACCGCAGCGGCGATGTCAGAAACGGCATTGCCGCTGAATACGATATCGGCGGGGTCTCATCGCGCCGCAACCGCCAACCACATGAGCAGGAAATTCTCGATCAGCATTATAAACAGTGTCGCGTTTATGAGCTGACCGGGGGGCTCACCTTCGGCACTATCGAATTTCTGTCGCGGCGCCTTGCGCAAGCACAACAGTCCCAGTTTGTCATCCTTGACTTCCGTCGCGTTCCTTCAATCACCAAAGCAGCCGCGCGACTGCTCGCGGACAGTTTGAACGATCTCATTGCAGCCGATACGACAGTGATTTTGTGTAGAATAGACTCACGATCCGCGGTCGGCGCTGCAATCCACCAATTCACCGAGCCGCTGTCGAAGCTGCGAAAGTTCACCACGCTTGATGACGCTATCGAGTGGGCCGAAGACCAGATCATTTATCGCTACGGCGGATATGGGCGATTGAACGATCCGACCATGATGCGCGAGCAGCAGCTGGTCGCTGGCTCGACGGACAGTGAGATCGACGCGCTCGCCACTCTTATGGCGCCGCGAACATATTCATCTGGGCAACGTATCATCGGGGCCGGCGAACCGGCATCGTCTCTGTTTTTTCTGCAGAGTGGCATGGTCAGCGTCAAGCTACCGAACGGCGCCCGTCTCGCGACGCTCGTTGCAGGCATGGTGTTCGGAGAAATGGCATTGCTCGAAGACCACAGGTCTGCCGACGTCTGGGCCGATTCATTGGTTCAGTGCTTTGAGCTACCGCTGGATGCATATGCGCGATTTCGCGAGCAACACCCCGAGATCGGGGAGCGCATCATCCGCAATCTCGCCGTCCTCTTGGCCAAGCGCCTGATCCTGGCCAACAGGAAAATCGACTTGTTGACCTCGTATTAGTGGCAGCCAAAGGACACCAGCTAACTCCGGGACAGCCATTGGGCGGGAGGCGGTCACAGGCGGTTTACCGTGCGCACATTGTGTGGAACGGATTGAGAACGTAGGCGGCCTGCGGTGCTGTAAGATTGGCCGCGAACGACTACAATAATGGTTTGTCTCGTTGTGTAGGAGTTGCTCATGGCCCCGCGCGCATATTGGAAGGGCTTTCTGCGTCTTTCACTTGTGTCTTGCCCCATTCAGCTTTTTCCCGCCACGAATGAGCGCGAGAAGGTCAGCTTCAATCAAATCAACAAAGAGACGGGCAACCGGATCCGTTATCGCAAAATCGACGAGGACACGGGCGAAGAAGTGGATTCGGAAAATATCGTCAAAGGCTACCAAATAGCCAAGGGCCAATACATCGTGATTGATGACGACGAGCTTGAATCGATTGCGCTTGAGAGCACGAAGACAATCGAGATCGATAAATTTGTCCCGAAGTCTGAAATTGACGACCTCTACAATATTCGCCCGTACTACATCGCTCCCGATGGTAAGGTAGGGCAGGACGCATTCGTCGTTATCCGCGACATCATTGAGAAGATGAATATGGTTGCGCTCGGCCGTGTCGTGTTGACAAGCCGGGAGCACGTCATTGCGATGCAGCCGCGCGGCAAAGGAATTATGGGAACACTTTTACGATATCCCTATGAGGTTCGGGACGAGAAAGAATATTTTGATGACATCCCAAATTTGAAGGTTGGCAAGGACATGATGGATTTGGCAAAACACATTGTCGAAACAAAATCTGGGCACTTTGAACCGGAGGGGTTCGAGGACCACTACGAAGTCGCGCTCAAGGAGCTTATTGATAAAAAATCCAAGGGCATCAAGATCGAAGCACCAAGGGAGCGCGCGCCTGCAAAGGTCATCAATCTGATGGACGCGTTGCGACGAAGCGTGAAGGCAGAGCTGCAACCGGGCCACAAGCAACAGGCGAAACGCTCAAAGAAACGGATTGAAGGGCAGAAGGAAATGCTGTTCTCGATTTCCGGCAAGAGGGCGGCGAAAGAAGAAGCCAGGAAGCCAACGCCGGCAGCCCGGCGCCGCAAGGCGGGCTGAGGTCACCTACGACTTGTGCCCAACGCTGGGCACCAAAATATAAGCAAAACATTGCCGGGGCGGCTGCGGCACGCTGTGGTCGGCCCGGCGCACCGAGTGGCCGGCGCGTCTACGGTCCTTTAGTTCGCTTTAGGCGTACTCGCGGCCGAAGATCATGGTCTTCGTATTGCCGCGCTGGCGCTTCTCGCCTTGAACCTCGAGCCACATGTTCAGGTTCCGTGGGTCCCTGATCTCGCCCTTGCCCTTGTGTCACTGGCCGTTCATTGATGTCTTGAAGCCGGGCGCCGTCTTTGCTAGCGGCTTGAGCACATCCCGAACTTCATCGGCCATTATGGAAGGTCATCGCCGGATTATGCGCATTGCAGCCATCAATAGCCCGCAGGGCAAGATTTTCGGCGTCATTGAGAACGACAACTTTCGTCCATTTTCGATCGGCCGCGCATCGGTGCGCGACCTGCGCCATGTCATCAGGCTACTCGGTGAGGGGGCGCCTCCGGAAACTGGTGAGCCAGTCGCCCTCAAGAGCGTCAAGCTTGCTGCGCCGGTTGGGCCGTTAGCGAAGAATGTCATCTGTGTCGGCAAGAATTATCATGACCATGCCCAGGAGTTCGCCCGCAGCGGCGTCGATCAGTCCGGCGACAAGCAGGAAGTTCCGGCCGATCCCGTCATCTTCACCAAGTCCACGTCCTCGCTCGCGGATCCGTCCCAGAAAATCTCAGCCTCGTCGGACCCGACCCACACGGTGGATTACGAAGGCGAGCTCGGCGTTGTCATCGGTAAACGCTGCAAGAACATAAAGCGCGCCGAAGCGTTTGATTGCGTTTTTGCCTACACCATCGTCAACGATGTCACCGCGCGCGCCGTGCAGCAGCGCCACAAGCAATGGTTTCTGGGCAAGAGCCTGGACAGTTTCTGCCCGGTCGGGCCGTGGCTTGTGACGCGCGATGAGTTCGGCGTGCCGGATGCCCAGGAGCTTGCCACATTCGTGAATGGGGAACGCCGGCAGTTCGCGAAACTGGGCGACATGATCTTTGACGTGCCGTCATTTATCGAGACGGTCACGGCCTATGTTACGCTGGAGCCGGGCGACCTACTCGCGACCGGCACGCCGGCCGGCGTCGGCATCGGGTTTGATCCAGCGCGCTACCTCGTGCCCGGGGACGTGGTGAAAATCTCCATTTCCGGGATCGGCGAACTCACCAATCCGGTGGCCTAAGCGATCCATTCCCCTTATAAAGCCCCTATCGGACAGGGAAAATCGAGAAGGCTCTTGCTTTATATCAATGCTGCCCACACCAAAAGCCGTTTCCTCGCATAGCGCCGCATGGCATGGCTGGCCGGGAAAATTGCCTCAATAATCACCCCAAAAGACCCCCACGCGAGAGGAGTAACGAATGGCAAATCAACCCTGGAAAACGGATGACTGGTTCGTCAGCGAATGGAATTACGCGCCTGAAGTCACCAAGGACTTTAGGTTCGCTAAGAACATCAAAATTCATGATGTCACCCTGCGCGACGGCGAACAGCAAACCGGCGTCATCCTGAGCAAGG
The DNA here is from genome assembly GCA_036391175.1 of Pseudolabrys sp. GTDB lineage: Bacteria > Pseudomonadota > Alphaproteobacteria > Rhizobiales > Xanthobacteraceae > Pseudolabrys. The sequence continues at coordinate 4,333 of DASWAK010000109.1, read as the reverse complement.
ACGAGAAGATCCGCATCGCCGAGGCGCTGGCCGAGGCCGGCGTGCACCGGATCGAGGCCGGCATGCCGATCGTCTCCCCGTCCGACAACGACGCGATCAAGGAGATCGTCAAGCGCAATCTGGGGCCGCAGATTTTCTCGTTCGCGCGCTGCATGAAGGAAGACGTCAAGCGCGCCATCGACACCGGCGTCAACGGCGTGGTGATGGAAATTCCATCCAGCAAGCATATGGTCGATCTCGCCTATCGCTGGCCGATGGAAAAAGCAATCGAGACCTCGATTGAAGCCACCAAATACGCGCATGACAACGGGCTCGAAGTCGTGTTCTTCCCGATCGACTTCTCACGCGCCGAACTGAAATGGGCGCTCGATCTGATCGAACGCGTCGGCAAGGACGGGCACATGGACGCGCTCGCGCTGGTCGATACGTTCGGCGTGGTGTCGCCGCATGCCATGCGCTACTTCGTGCGTGAGGTGCAGAAGCGCATTAAGAAGCGCCTGGAAGCACACTTCCATCAGGACTTCGGCATGGGCGTTGCCAACACCATCATGGCGCTGGCCGAAGGCGTCGAGGTCATGCACACGACCGTGCTCGGCGTCGGTGAACGCTCTGGCAACGCGCCCATGGAAGAGATCGTTATGGCGCTGAAGACCATGTACAATGTCGACGTCGGCATCGACACGACAAAGCTCACCTCGCTCGCAAATCTGGTGCAGCGTCTGACTGGCGTGGTAGTGCCGACCAACAAGGCCATCGTCGGCAGTGGGCTGTATCAGATCGAGTCTGGTATCATCGCCAGCTGGTTCAAGAATTGCGGCGAGAAATACGCCACGGAGCTGTTCCCGATCCGTTGGAGCGCCGTCGGCCAGCCGCCAGCGGAAGTGGTGATGGGCAAAGGCAGCGGGATCGATTCAGTCAATATCTGGCTGCAACAGATCGGCATGCAGGTATCCGAAGAGGACGCGCTCAAGATCATGGCAGCAGTCAAGGCGTACTCGCTCAAGAACAAGAAGATGCTGACCCGCGGCGAATTCCGCGATCTGGCGAAAAGCATCGTCAACCGCGCGGCCGCCTAAAACGGCAGCGGCCGGTAACAACAAGCCCCGGGTCCGTCTCGGGGCTTTTTTCTTTTTCCAACCCTGCAGCGGGGTTGTTCTACTTGTTTATGTTGGGCGTTTTCAGGCTGACATCGGAGCCGTCAGACCCGTTTAGATTTGCAAACTCAGAGGTGAAAAAAACCCCGCTATTTCGCAGCGATGGTCTCACTGGGTGCACTGGAAGTAGCCGGGTCCTTTATCGGATCGGTGTAAAACTCAAGCGCGTCACTCGCTCCCAATTGAAGGCGTGTGACCACGCGCCAATGCATATCGTCGGTCTCCGGATAATCGAGCCGAAAATGTGCGCCCCGGCTTTCGGTGCGCTTGAGACAGGCAATGGCGAGAATGCGCCCGAGCAGCGCGAGATTGCGCACAGACAGAGCGCTCTCTAGTTCCTCGCCCTGCATTTTATCTGAGTTGTGTGCCTTGTCGTCGAGCCGCATGGCAGGCACGTCTTCGCGCTCGATGCGCTCATACTCGGTGAGCGCCTCTCTCAGCGTTCGTTCTTCACGGATCGGACCCAGCTTGTTGTGCGCCAGCATGCGGCAAGCCGTGCGTACGTCGGATTGCAGGGGGCCACGGTCGCGGCTTATCAGGTCTGCAAGCCACGCGCGTTCGGATTCGGGGATAGCACCGTCCTCTGCTTCGGCCAGATCTATCCGCTCGTTTTTGACGAGCGCTGCCGCCTTCCTGCCGGCACGCCGGCCATAAACTAGCGAGGCCGACAACGCTGAGCCGCCGATGCGGTTGCCACCATGGATGCCGCCGGCGGTCTCGCCAGCGGCGAAAAGGCCATCGACCGGCGTCTTGCCGTCGACGTCGATTTTGAGACCACCGAGCCAGGTGTGGCTTCCGGGCGCCACTTCTAGCGGCGTCTTGCTGATGTCGATGTGCCGGTGCAGGCAGGTTTTATACACATGCGGGATCTGTTTCTGGATGACATCCATGGGAACCTTGGTCGCATCCATGAAAATTCCACCGGTCGAACTGGCCCGCCCAGCGTGGATTTCCTTGGCCATGGCGAGGATGATTTCCGAGCGGGTCGACTGTTCCGCCGTACCTGGGAAATAGCGTTTGAGAAATTCCTCACCTTCGCGGTTTCTGAACACCGCACCCGCGTTGATGAACCCAGTGGGATGCGGCGCAAAGCCGAACAGTTCCTTGGGGGAGCAGCACATCGCTTGGAAGTCGATCATCTCAATGCCAATGAGTGGCGCACCGGCACGAAAGCCGAGTACGTAGCCGTCGCCCGTTACCTGCGGCGGGTTGTCGTTGACATAGAAAAGTCCACTGCCGCCACCGGTGCACAGGATGATTTGCTGCGCATGGTAGATGACAAGCGCACCGGTTTGGTAATCGACACCCCAGGCGCCGACCACGCGGCCATCGCGTTTGATAAGATCAACGATGGCCGTTATCGAATGTTTTTCAATGCGGGTATCAGCGCGCAGCTTCTTCGACAGCACCTTGGTGATCATGTTGCCAGTGGTGTCGTAGTGATGGCAGGCCCGGTTTCTGGAGTGGCTGGGAAACGCCTTGAGGTCGAGTCGACCGTCCGCGTCGCGCACGAACTCCGCTCCCCAGGATTCGAGATCGTGTACCACATCAATAATGTCGTAGACCCACACGCGCGCGAGCTCGGGATCGATCAACTCGCCGCCATGCTTGAGGATGTCCCGGAGATGAAGCTCAGGGCTGTCGTCCTTGCCCATCGCCGCCGCAAAACCTCCGCGCGCCACGGTCGTCGTGCCGCTGGTGGCGCGGCCTTTGGTCACCTGGATGACGGCGACGGCGGCTTCGGCGCATTCGAATGCGGCCATAGTGCCGGCCGCACCGCCGCCGACGATCAGCACGTCAGTTTGGTGACGCTTGATGGTAATCTCAAGGCGATTGCGCTTGGTCCGCGTTGTCATTTTTCCTGCATTAGGTCTTTGCGATTTCGACGAATGCATCCACGCAGGCATCGGCAAAGACAGTGTCGTTGACGTGCAGCGCGAATTCCTCGACAGGTGCGGCCTTCAAATGCGTTTTTAGGGAATCCATGAAAAGTCGATACTCTTCCGGGCGCTTCCACGGACCCTTGTCGTTGCCCGCAAGATCGTGCGCGCGGCGCTTGGTGTGTTCGCTGAACCCTTCGAGCGGCACGAGAACGCGCACCGGTCCTTTGGCCGCATTGAGCCGGTTGCCAATTTCGCAGCCCAGCTTTTCGAACTCTTCGGCATTGGTCCGCATGAGTAGATTCTGCGCGTTGTACTGGAAGAATTCGCGGTTCCGATAGTGCTCGGGCACATGGTCCACCCAAAAATTGGCGTGGTCGATCGCTCCCGGCACGACTACCTGCGGCAGACCGGCCGTGCCGGCGCCCGTTAGCCGTCCATTGCCCGCGGAATATACGCCGTTGACGATCAGATCGGTGAGCTCATGCGTTGTTACGTCGATGACGCCCATCAATTCGCCCGACGCCGCAAGGCGTTCGAGGGATTTGCCGCCGACGCCAGAGGCGTGGAACAGGATGACTTCGTAGCCCAGGGCTTCGAGGCGTTCGGTCACGCGCTCAACACAAGCAGCGGTTCCACCAAATGATGAGACTGCGACCAACGGCGCCTTTTTTACCTTGGCATACTTTTTGGCAGCAAGGTTCTTGACTGCCGCCGCTACCGCCAGCGCGGCGTTCTCCATGACCGATTTGGTGATCCGGTTGAGTGAAACGTCGCCAATCGAGGGGTACATGGCGATGTCGCTCTCGGCGACGTACCACTGCACGGCCGCCGTACCGGCAACTGTACTGATCATCACCTTGGGCACGAGGTAGGGCAATGCCCGGAGAATCGAACAGATGAGATTGGTTCCGTTCGCTCCTCCGAGCCCGATGACGCCTGAAACTTCACCTTTGACGAATTTGTCGAGCAGCATCTTGGCGCCGCCTTCGATCATCACCGCAGCGGCGTCCTGGCGCGAGCGTTCGTGCAACGTTTTCCAGGACGCGCCTGCCGCCGCTGCGACATCTGCGGCCGCTAGATCGGCATCATCGGCATCGTGCGATTTCAAGGATAAATCTATGATCCACGGCGTCGCGCCGGCGCGCGTCAATACGCCAGCGATGAAACGCGCTTCTTTGCCCTTGGTATTCATCGTCGCTAATACTGCGACCATCGGTCTCGACGAACTCAAGAAGGCCTCACGAGACGTTTGCTGGGCATTGGGCCAATGCAGTTAGACATATTTTCTGCGACAAA
>DASWAK010000108.1:0-10717 GCA_036391175.1 Pseudolabrys sp. | reverse complement strand
AGCGCGGCAATCGCGTGTGGGTGAGGGGATTGATGTTCTTAGCGCGCACTTTGTCGCAAGCTTTGTATGCAGCTAACGTATTTGTCTGTCGTTCAGTCGGTCCGCCGCGGTGGAGCGTCTTCGCCACGTCGCCAGGCGACAAGATACGCTTGACCGACTTTGGCGCCCGCAACGAATGGCCGGCCGAGATTTCGTCATCCGCTACCAGTTCACGCTCCTTGAGCATTGTCTCCAGCGCCGCGAACCAGATTTGGTAGTAGCTCATTGACAAATATTCGGCGGGCGGCCGGTTCTCGCGCGCGAAGCGTCCCATGTCGATATTCCAGCCGCCCGGCATGCCCATGGCGAGCGTGAGCGCGAAAGCGCGTTTCTCCCATTCGGCGTGGAACACAGGCTCGTTCGGCTCGGGCTTGACCGGGCCGTGACCATGTGTTCCGCCAAGGTCTTGCCCGCCGTTCACTTTACGATGCCCTTCGGTGACTTCGGCAGACCAGTGCCGATCATGGAATCGCGCGTTACAAGCTCGGCAAGCTTCTCCTCGCTCCAGCCCTCGGTGCCCACCGGGCGCATCGGTACCACGAGATAACGAATCTCGGCGGTCGAATCCCAGATGCGGATCTCGGTCTCCTTCGGCAGCGTCACACCAAAATCGGCGAGGACGCCGCGCGGGTCGGCAACCGCACGCGAGCGGTACGGCGCCGACTTGTACCAGACCGGCGGCAGGCCGAGCACAGGCCACGGGTAACAGGAGCAAAGCGTGCACACGACCATATTGTGCCGCTTCGGGGTATTCTCGAGCGCGACAATGTGCTCGCCTTGCCGGCCGGCATAGCCGATCTCGGCGATCGCGGCCGTTGCGTCCTTCAAGAGCCACGCGCGATAGGCGGGATCGGTCCAGGCCTTGGCGACGACGCGGGCGCCGTTCCGCGGCCCGACTTTCTTTTCGTAGGTCTCGATCAAAAGGTCGAGCGCTGCCGGGTCGACATAGCCTTTTTCGGTCAGCACGGTTTCCAATGCCCGCACCCGCAGCTGGGTTTCCGACAGCTCGGAATGGTCGTGGTGATGCTCGTGGTCGTGCCCGGACATGGCCCCACTATAAGCAAAGGTCCCGCCTTTGTGCCATCATTGATCCATGAGTTTTACGCATATGACCGTGCTCGCCGACCGCATTGATCGTCTGAACGTGGCGATCGGCCGCACCGTGGCGTGGCTGGTGCTCGCAGTCGTGCTTTTGCAATTCACGCTAGTTGTCGCACGCTACCTGATCGGGATCGGCTCGATCTGGCTCACCGAGACCGTAATTTATGCCCACGCAATGCTATTCATGCTGGCAGCAGCCTGGACATTGCACGCCGGTGGACATGTTCGGGTGGACGTCTTTTACGCGGACGCCTCCGCACGCACGAAGGCGCGGGTCGATCTCGTCGGAGCGTTGCTGTTGCTACTGCCCTTCATGCTCGTGCTCCTCTGGCTGTCAGTGCCCTATGCCGCGCGCTCATGGTCGATTCTTGAACATTCGCAGGAAGCGAGCGGCCTGCCACTCGTGTTCGTACTCAAAACGCTCATTCCGCTCTTCGCGCTCCTGATGGCATTGCAAGGCATCGCTCAGGCGATTCGCGCTGCGGCAGCACTGTCACGGTCGCGCTGATGCTGCTCGCAGAGACTCTCGCGATCCTGATGGTCGTCGCGGTCATTGTCGCGCTGATGGCCGGATACCCGGTCGCCCTGACGCTTGCCGGAATTTCACTGATCTTCGCGGTCGCTGGTAATGCACTCGGCGTCATGAGCTTTGCAATCTTGGGTGCGCTTCCCCAGCGCATCTTTGGGGTCATGACAAATGAAGTCCTCCTGGCGATTCCGCTGTTCATCTTTATGGGCGTGATGCTTGAACGCTCGCGCATCGCCGAAGATTTGCTCGAGACCATGGGCCGCCTGTTCGGCACGCTGCGCGGTGGTCTCGGCATCTCGGCTGTGATCGTGGGTACGCTGCTCGCCGCCGCCAAGGGCGTGGTCGGCGCAACCACAGTGACGATGGGCTTGATCATGCTGCCCGCGATGCTGCGTTTCGGATACGACCCGCGTCTTGCCGCTGGCACAGTCGCCGCCACTGCAACGCTCGCACAGATTTTTCCGCCGGCGACGGTGCTGGTGCTGCTTGGTGACCAACTTGGCAACTCCTACCAGGCCGCACAGCTTTCGAAAGGCATATTCGCGCCGCGTTCGCTAACCGTCAGTGACCTGTTTGCTGGTGCACTGGTGCCCGGGTTCACGCTGGTCGCGCTTTACCTGCTGTTTCTGATTATGGTTGCAATCCTGCGGCCAAGAGCGTCGCCCGCGCTGCCGCGGGACCCAAAAGCAACACGCGGACTAGCGCTAGTTCGTCGCCTCGCCGAGGTGCTGGTCGCACCGCTGGCACTGATCGTCGCTGTGCTTGGCTCAATCCTCGGCGGCGTTGCAACACCGACCGAAGCAGCCTCGATCGGTGCGGTTGGCGCAATCGCGCTTGCCGCACGCAAGACGCCCCTTCCCATACTGCTGAGACCGGTCTGCGAAAAAACCGTTCAGATCGTCAGCATGATTTTCCTGATCTTGATCGGCGCCACTATGTTCAGCCTGGTGTTCCGCGCGCTTGGCGGTGACGACATGGTGCATCGCGCTCTCTCGAATCTTCCGGGCGGGCCAGCGGGCGCGGTGCTGTCGGTGATGCTGGCGATGTTCCTGCTCGGTTTCGTGATGGATGCCTTCGAAATCATCTTCGTCGTGGTTCCGATCGTCGCGCCTACGCTGCTGGCCATGCCTGAGGTAGATCCGGTCTGGCTCGGCATCATGATGGCGGTGAATTTGCAAACGTCGTACATGCACCCGCCGCTCGGGCCGACATTGTTCTTTTTGCGCAGCGTCGCGCCGCCCCAGATCACCACCCGGCATATTTATGTCGGGATTATTCCGTTCGTGCTGATCCAGCTGTTCGCGCTTGTAGTGTTATGGTTCGCACCAAGTCTCGCAACTGCGCTGCCGCACACGCTCTACGGCAATTGATTTTAAGGCCATAGTCTTTCGATCAAGACCCAGAGCCACACTGCGCCTGCCGCCAGCAGCGACAGCCCAATCGCGGCTGAGCCCATGTCCTTGACGCGCTTGATGGCCGGATCATTATCGTGGGTAACGCGATCGCTTAACTTTTCAATCGCGGTGTTAAGCAATTCGACGACGAGGATGAAGACCATTACGCCGATCAGCGCAAAGCGTCTGCCGGCATCGCCGGTGATGAAAAAAGCAAGGGGAACGCCGACCGCGAGAAGCGCAAGTTCCTGCCGGAATGCCGCTTCCGACTGCGCCACTGCAACCAGGCCGTTCCAGCTATTGATCGCGGCCTGCCAAAGCCTTTTCACGCAATCCATCCACGCCGATATTCATCCGGAAGCAAAATAGGCGGCCTGAGATTCATAGTCTATTCATGTGGTTGGTTCGCGTGTGTATAAGGTTAGTGCATGAGAGCAGCCGAAATGTTCAGCCTAACAGGCCGGGTGGCGCTGGTGACAGGCGCCTCAAGCGGACTCGGCACGCAGTTCGCCAAGGCGCTAGCCGAAAATGGTGCCGTTGTTGCGTTGGTAGCGCGGCGGGCAGACCGTCTCAAAGCGCTGAAAGATGAGATTGAAGGTAAGGGCGGGAAGGCAGTTGCAATTGAGGCCGACGTCACTGACCGTGGGGCTATGGTGCGCGCTTTTGACGGCGCGGAGAAAGCTTTCGGTACCGTGACGATCCTCGTCAACAATGCCGGCATTGCACATGGCGGCCGCGCCGTCGAAATGCCACCAGAGGAATGGCACAAAGTGGTCTCGACCAACCTCGACGCGGTTTTTTTCTGGGCGCAGGAAGCGGCTCGCCGCATGCTGGCGGCAAAGAAACAGGGCGCGATCGTCAATATTGCATCTGTGCTGGGGCTTTCCGTCTCCAAGGGGGCCGTCGCCTATGCCGCGGCCAAGGCCGGCGTTGTCCAGGTTACCAAGGCGCTCGCGGTCGAGCTCGCCTTCAAAGGCGTGCGTGTGAACGCCATCGCGCCGGGCTGGTTCGTCACTGAAATGAACAATGATTATCTCGCGGGCGAAGCCGGTACTGCCATCAAGCGCGAGATCCCGATGGGCCGGTTCGGCAATCCCGGCGATCTCGACGGTGCACTGCTGCTGCTCACATCCGGTGCCGGAAGTTATATTACCGGTGCGACCATCGTGGTTGATGGCGGACAGGTGGTGCAGATCAAAGGCTAGAGGAACGACGCATGGACTTTACGCTTCCGTCCGAGATCGATGAGCTCCGCCTGCGCGTGCGCGCTTTCGTGGAAGAGCACGTTCTGCCGCTGGAAGCTGATCCGGAAAATTTCTCCGAGCACGAGAACATTCCGGAGGCACGGCTCGCCAAAGTGCGCGAGAAGGCAAAGAAGGCCGGCCTGTGGGCGCCGCAGTCCCCCAAGGAATTTGGCGGGATGGAGCTTCCGATTGTCGCCTGGGCGGCGATTTACGAAGAGGCCGCGCGGTCGATCTTTGGGCCCCTCGCAATCCACTGCATGGCACCCGACGACGGCAATATGAATCTGCTCAAACTGGTCGGCACCCGCGAGCAGAAAGACAAATGGCTGAAGCCTGTCGTAGAAGGCAAGGTGCGTTCGTCATTCGCCATGACTGAGCCTGCGCCAGGCGGCGGTTCCGACCCATCAATGATTCGCACAAGCGCCGAGAAAAAAGGCGATCGCTACATCATCAAGGGGCGCAAATGGTTCGCAACCGGCGCTGAGGGCGCAGCGCATTTTATCCTGATCGCGCGCACCAGCGACGATAAGCGACGCGGTCTGAGCGCTTTTCTGTTTCACAAGGACCAGCCAGGGTGGCGCCTGTTGCGTCGTGTTCCAATCATGGGGCCGCATGAGCATGGCGGCCATTGCGAGCTTGAATTCGACGGGCTGGAAATCCCGCGCGAGAACGTGCTGCTTGGCGAGGGTGACGGGCTCAAGATCACGCAAATCCGGCTTGGTCCGGCGCGCCTGACTCACTGCATGCGGTGGCTCGGCTTTGCCAAGCGCTGCATGGAGATTGCGCAGGCCTATGTGGCAGAACGGGAGGGTTTCGGCATCAAGCTCGCGGACCGGGAGAGCGTTCAGATAAAGCTAGGCGAAGTAGCCCATCAGATACAGATTGGCCGACTGCTCACTATGCATGCGGCGTGGAAGCTTGATCAGGGCTCACGCGCGCGCAAAGAGGTTTCGATGGCGAAGGTGCATGTTGCAGATGCGTTGCACAATGCAGCCGACGTCGCGATCCAGCTCAATGGCGCACGGGGATATTCAAAGGACACGATTTTGGAATGGGTTTATCGTTACGCCCGCTCGGCGCGGCTGGTCGACGGCGCGTCCGAGGTACACAAAATGGTGCTGGCGCGCTTTATGCGCGAGGAAGGCCGCGACTTTTGGAAGTGGGGGTAGGCGTTCGGTAACGCCTGCTCACTGTAGGATGACGGTTAAAGCCCGCCACGATCCAGGCGGCTACAAACCAAAGTACCAAAGCGCCAAACATCGGACCGACGGCGAGTGCAAGATATTTTGTGACAACCGATCCGAAAGTAGTCAGATCATCAAAGCGAATTCCCTTATCGAAGCAATCGAAAACATTGCCAAGCGAAGGATCGGCCCTTCGATCGTCTACGCAAGCCTGTTGAGTTGCCGTAATACGTCGCGATACCACTGTCGCATTGTAAAAAAGCCAGCCGACAAAGCTTACCCAACAAATGGATGCAACGATCCAAATTCTGAAAAACCCAAGTTTCCAGTTCATAGGCGTCCCCCTTGCGGCCCGAGGTCGTGACGCGTTAACCCGCGGCCTCGCGCAGCGCAGCCACTTCGTTCCGCGCCGATTTCATCAGGTACTGCACGTCGGATCCCGCGATCACGAAGCGTGCACCGACTTTCACCAGCTCCGCAACGTGCTCGACATCCGCTCGGATACCGCCGACGCCAAGATGCTTGCCGCAAGCCTTACAGGCTCTCGCTGTTGATTCATAAGCCGACCGCAGCTTCGGACTTTTCAAGTCACCGGGAATGCCCATGGCGGTACAAAGATCGTTGGAGCCGATCAGCAACACGTCGATTCCGGGCACTGCGGCGATGGCATCGGCATTTGTTATGCCATCCGGTGTTTCCAACATAGCGATGAGTGTCGTCGAGGCATTGCCTTGCTTGTTGACTTCGCCGAGTGGTGTCGGGCGATAGCCTTGCAACGGGCCAGCGCCGCCGACCGAGCGTTCTCCCAGCGGTGGAAAACGACAGGCGCGCACGAAAGACTCAGCTTCAACGCGCGTACTGACATTCGGGCAGATAATGCCGAGCGCGCCCATATCGAGCAGACGAGTCGCATCCTCGAATTGATGACCAGCAATGCGCACCAGCGGGGTTACACCCACCGGCAGCGCCGCAACACAAATCTGGGCCGCATCGTCGAGCGAAATCGTGCAGTGCTCCATATCGATAAAAAAGGCGTCGAACCCGCACGAATCCGCGATCATGGCGATGTCGGCGGTGCGCGCGAGCCGCGTCGCCATGCACAGCACGACCTCGCCGCGCACAAGGCGTTCCTGCATGCGGTTGGTGATGGCCACGGCTTAGTTTTTCAGTTGCGGTAGCTGGTATCGATGTTGTCGAGAATGCGCAGATAGGCCGCCCAGTCGTGGCTGCCGCGGCCGGCGTCATGGTGCTCGTATTGCTCTGCGGTTTTGGCGCAGACTTCCGGCGGAATTTCGATTAATGGATTGCCAGTGGCTTCCATCATGAGCTGAACGTGGGCGGCTTCGAGCAGATGCGACATCAGTACGAACGCTTCCCGCGCGGTCTTGCCGACCGTCAGCAGACCATGATTGTGCATGATCATTGCGCGGTTCTGGCCGAGATCCTTGTTGATCCGTTCGCGCTCGCCAAAATCCTCGGTGATGCCTTCATAAGCGTGGTAGCCGATTCGCTTGTAGAACCGGATCGCCGGCTGCGACAGCATGCGCAAGCCGCTCTTGAGGCCCGCGAAGGCCATACCAACTTCAGTGTGGACATGGATTGCGCAGTTCACGTCCGCTCGCGCGGCCAGCACGCCGCCATGCAGGGTGAAACCCGGGCGATTGACGCCGGACTTCTCGTCCAGGTCCTCGTCCATCGATACCTTGGCGAGATTGGAGGCGGTCACTTCCGTGTAAAGCAGATCGTGCTGCTTCATGAGGAACATGCGCGGCTCGCCCGGCACCCGCATGGAGGCGTGATTGTAGATTACGTCGTCCCAACCGTAATGCGCGGTCAAGCGATAGACGGCAGCGAGATCGACGCGCGCCTGCCATTCCGCTGGGGAAATTCCATCCCGTGAAATTTTGGAAACGCTGGCAAGTTTGTTCATCAACGCAGTCCTCCGTGTATTCGACAGATACTCTATCATACCGGACCCGCTTGGCCAGATCGCGTCGCGTCAGTAGAGAGAATGTCGCAACGAGCAAGAGAAAATGAGCAAACCAATCCAGATCCGCATGGGCGGTTACGGCCCCCCGAGTACCGGTTTCAGCAAATCGTTAAAGTTGATCGGTGACAAGATCGAAGCGCAATTCGGCAAGGATGTCGCCGTCGAATATGTCTTCAACATCATGGATCACGGCCACAAGGCCGAAGACATTCTCACGTTGGTCGAGAATGGCGAGATAACGCTCGGGTACCAGTCGTCGAGCTATTTGACCGATCGCGTGCCGGAATTGGGATTTGTCGACCTGCCATTCCTGTTTTCCAGTAACGCGCAGGCGCGAGCTGCGATGGATGGAGCGCTCGGTGATTTTCTTGCGCGCAAGACCGAAGAGCGCATCAACTATCGCATCCTTGGCTGGTTCGAGAATGGCTTTCGCCATATCTCCAATCGCCTGCGGCCGATCCATCTCCCCGCTGACATGATAGGCATGAAAATCCGCGTGCTGCCGAGCGAAATACACAGACGTACATTCGATTTGCTCGGTGCAGCTGCGATGCGCATGGATCTCACTGAGGCCATCGCCATGATCAAGGCTGGCACGCTGGACGCGCAGGAAAATCCGCTTGCGAACACGGTGACCTACGGCGTGCACAAATTTCACAAATTTCACACGCTCAGCTACCATTTCTACATTTCACGTCCGATCTTTTTGCATCGTCCGTCGTTCGAAGGCTGGCCCGAAAGTCTAAGGAGTGCGATGCAGATGGCGCTGAATGAGGCGGTTGCCTTTCAGCGCAAGCTTGCGGTCGAGGAACACGACGAGTCATACAAAGCGGTCGAAGCCGAAGGTTGCGAAATCAATGCGCTGACAGCGAAAGAACATGAAGCGTTCGTTGCGGCGGTGCAACCGCTACTCGCGGACGCGCGCAAGACCTACGGCGACGTGATTTTCAAAATGGTGCCGAAGGCGTGATGGCGTTTTAAGCTAACTGAAAGCTTAACGTACTCGCTGCAATTCGAAGATTTACGCTGCTGAAACGACTCTGCGATAAATAGCCGTATGCTTTGCGAGCGGTGGCGGTCCAAATGAATTTGCAAAACTATCCTATCGCGCTCGCGCTTCGCGGCGTCAGCAAGCGCTTTGACCGGCCCGCGGTCGATGCCCTCGATCTCACTGTCTATAGTGGCGAGGTTTACGCCTTGGTTGGTCCTAACGGCGCCGGCAAGACGACGACTTTGCGCATGGTGGTAGGCCTGCTACGGCCAGATGCAGGCTCAATCTGTATCGAGGGCATCGACGCGCTTTCCGACCCCGTAGCCGCCAAGCAGATGACCGCGTGGCTTTCGGACGAGCCGATGATCTATGACAAACTTACGCCTTACGAATATCTCGAATTCGTCGCCGGCCTTTGGCGTATTGAGCCAGGCGCGGCAGAAGTCCGCGCGCGCGAGTTGATTGGTTGGCTCGGACTCGAGCCGCACGCGCATGAGCGCTGCGAGGGATTTTCCAAAGGTATGCGCCAGAAAGTGGCACTGGCCGGGGCGTTGGTGCACGACCCGAAACTGATCATCCTCGACGAGCCACTGACCGGACTCGACGCCGGCACTGCGAGGCAAGTGAAGAACGTATTGCGCGAGCGCGTGCGCGCCGGCGGTACCGTCATCATGACAACGCATATCCTTGAAGTGGCCGAACGCATGGCCGATCGTATCGGCGTGATCGCCGGCGGGCGCCTCATCGCTGAGGGCACGCTTGATGATTTGCGGCGGCAGACCGGTGAGACTGCCACCAGTCTTGAGGACACATTCCTTACGTTGGTGGCCGAACAAGTGGCGGCCGCGTGAGTCAACCCGCTTCCTTGACCTGGCTGGCCAGCCACGAACTCCGGCTCGGCTGGCGCGATTGGGTTTCGCTGATAACGGCGGGTGGACGCACGCGCGCGCGCAACGCCACGATCGCGCTGATCGTCTTTGCGGTCTTCATGCATATATTCGCCTATTGGACCGTCGCGAGCTATGCGAACGCTAATCTTGCCTCCGATACTGCAGCGCTGGTGGGTATTACAGGCACGCTGGTGCTCTCGTGGTCGCTGCTGTTGTCGCAGGCACTGGAATCGGTGACGCGCGTGTTTTATACGCGCTCTGATCTCGATCTCATCCTGGCCTCGCCCGCGTCCGCGCGCAAAGTATTCGCGGTGCGTATGGGACGCATTGCGGCTGCTGTCGTCGCGATTGCCGCACTCCTGGCGGCGCCATTCATCAATGTACTGGCAATGCTCGGCGGCAGCCGCTGGCTGGCCGCCTATGGCGTCGTCGCGGCTATGGGTGCCGTGGCGATAGCGGCGGCTCTCGCGCTGACCATTGCATTGTTCCGGGTCGTTGGGGCCAAGCGCACGCGTCTGATCGCGCAGGTCGTGGCGGCGGTCATTGGCGCTGCTTTCGTTATCGGCCTGCAGATCACGGCGATCTTTTCCGCTGGGACCATTTCCCGTTTCGCCGCTTTGCAATCGGATTGGATGCTCGTGCATGCGCCCGACACCACAAGCGCATTCTGGTGGCCGGCGCGCGCCATGCTGGGCGACTATATTGCGCTGGCCGGCGTTGTGACGTTCGGCATCGGTGTGCTCTGTGCATCAATCGCTTTGTTCTCGCGGCGCTTCGGAGAACATGCCGTGGCGGCTGCCGGCGTCTCCAGCGCGACTGTGCGCCAGCGCCGTTGGTCGCTCGGCTTTCGCCGCCGCTCACCAAGCCGCGTACTACGGCATAAGGAATGGACGCTGCTCCAGCGCGATCCGTGGCTCATCTCGCAAACGCTGATGCAGATTCTCTATTTGCTGCCGCCAGCGTTGCTTCTGTGGGTTACGTTCGGCGACCGCAGTGATTCGTTCGTGGTATTGATTCCGGTGGTGGTGATGGCGGCCGGGCAACTCGCCGGCGGGCTCGCTTGGCTGTCGATTTCGGGCGAGGATGCACCGGACCTCGTCGCCACCGCGCCGATTACCCGCCACCGCGTCCTCTGGGCCAAGGTCGAAGCCGTCATTGGTATGGTCGCGCTGTTATTCGCGCCGATCGTGGTTGTGCTGGCACTCGATGCAGTATTCGCCGGGATTGTTAGCGGTCTTGGCATTCTATCGGCGGCTGCAGCGGCGACGGTGATCCAGCTTTGCTTCCGCGTGCAGGCGCGGCGCAGCCAATTTCGCCGCAGGCAGACCTCATCGCGCCTTGCCACATGCGCCGAG
>DASWAK010000107.1:0-2802 GCA_036391175.1 Pseudolabrys sp. | reverse complement strand
CATAGGCAGCTCCGATCGGATATCGAAAGCGAAAGGTCGGTTGCGAAGGCGGCATTTTCGGGGCGGATCGCGTTTCGCGCAAGTATGCCGCAGGCAGAGCCACGTTGGCCTCCCTTTGACAGGCTTCGCCTATCGGGATTTACGGCGGATAGGCTAAGCTTACCCGGGGTTGATTTGTCAGAGGCGTCATAACGGCCGTAGCCTCGAATGGCCGGCCTAGGGAGGAGCCATGAGCAGCCATGTGAAGGCGGGTTGCGCCATATCGACTTTGGTCGCCGCCCTTGCATTGTTACCGCTTTTGTTCGAATCGTGCGCTGCAGCGGACGCTTGGCCCAACCGGCCGGTTCATTTCATCGTAACGCTCGGACCGGGGAGCGGCGTCGACATTGGCGCGCGCCTGTTTGCCGACAAATTATCGGCGCGTTGGGGTCAGCCAGTCGTCGTGGAAAATCGCCCGGGCGGTGATGGCATGGTAGCGATTACCAGCTTCCTGAGCGCGCATGACGATCACACATTACTCGTGTCGCCGGTAAGCTCATTCACGGCGCATCCCTACTTCCACGACAAGTTGCCTTATGACCCTCGCGACCTGATCCCGATCGCACGAATCTCCAAGACTGTTGTTGCGGTCAGCGTACCAACCTCGCTGCACGTCAGTTCGCTGAAAGAACTGGAGGCACTGGCGCGGGCCAAGCCCGGCCAGCTGAACTGGACCACCGCCACCGGCTTTACCGATTTCGTCTTTGCCGGCTATCTGCACACCGTCGGACTCAAGATGGCGAAAGTACCATACAAGAACCCGGCCGGAGCCGTCACGGATCTGGCGGCCGGAGTGATCCAGGTCTACATGCCCGCCTACGCGATCGTGCGTCCGCAAGTGGAGGCTGGAACTGTGAAAGTGCTTGCGGTCACCAATCACGAACGCGCCCCGGCAATCCCCAACGTTCCGACTGCAGTCGAGGCGGGCTATCCATCGCTCGAATTCGACGGCCTGGTTGGATTATTTGGACCGCCCGGGATCGCGGATGAGGTGCGCAACAAGATCGCTGACGATATCCGTGCTGCTGCCTCGGATCCTGAACTCGTGAATAGGCTGACGGCGACTGGGCAAATCGTCAGCCCCGGCAACGCCACCGAATTCGCCGCTTCAATTGGGCAGCAGCGCGAACAGGTTGCCGCCGTGGCAAAATTGTTTGGCAACAAGCCTGTGCAGTAGGACGCGGTAATGAGTGGAGATTGTCAGAGTCCGTACCGTGACCACAGCGCGCGTGTTTCCAGCGCGGAAATGAGATCGTCGGCAAGGCCCGGTTGACGTACGATCGCGTCGGCGAAACTGACGCCCGGCAGTTGCCGACCGAACAGCGTGCGCCCCGCGGAAATGAGCGGCGTATGCACCTTCTCGCCGTAGCGTTCGCGTAAGGTTGATCGCAGATCGCCGATGCGGTCTGCAAGTCCGAGCTCGATCGCCTTCTGCGCTGCCCAGAATTCACCCGAGAACAGTGTCTTGTCGGAGCCGTTGAGCCTGGACCCGCGGCGTTCCTTCACCAGCGCGATGAAGTTTTCGTGAATATCCTGCTGGATCGCCTTGATCCGTTTTACGTCATCTGCCTTCTCCGGCAGGAATGGATCCAGCATCGCCTTGCGGTCGCCGGAGGTGTAAAGCCGGCGCTCAATCCCGACTTTCTCCATGAGTTCGTGAAACCCGAAAGAAGCGCCGACCACGCCAATCGACCCGACGATCGAGAATTCATTGCAAATAATTTCGTCGCCGGCGCAGGCCAGCATGTAACCCCCGGACGCGCCGACATCCTCCACGAAGGCCAGGACGGGGATTTTCTTTTCCTCCGCGAGTTGGCGGATGCGCCGGAAGATTAGATGCGACTGCGCCGGTGAGCCGCCTGGCGAGTTGACTATCAGCGCTACCGCGCGCGCACGCGGCACCTCGAAGGCGCGCTCCAGCGATCTGGCAATCGTCGACAGCAGCAATCCTGGCCGTAACGGAGTGACGATTCCGATAACGCCTGCAAGACGGACCACCGGCACCACGGGTATGTCGCTACGGAAGCGGCGCGGCACCACCCATGCGAGTGAACCGATCAAACGTTTGCCAAGATTGGATTGGGAAGGATTTGGGGGATTGACCATTACATTCAGATAGGCAGCGCCTCCCCTTTAAGTCAAAGGCTGACTGCCGCCACCGTGAGCGAGAAGCGAATGAGTCGCTGGATACCGCGGCGCATCAAATTTTCGCAATCTGCCTCGAAAGTGTCCCGTATTGCCTATTTTTTAACTTTGGAATGCTTTTTGCAACGCACTGGCTGCCGGCGCATTTGAAGAGGCGGATTAATGGATCCCAAGATCGCACTCCTGTTCCTTTTAATCGGCAGCGTTATTGGCCTTTCGCACCTGAGCGACGAGAATTTGGGCCGTGTACGGCGCCAGTTGGCGACCAGGCGTTGGCGCGAATTTATGCCCAGACGGCGCAGAGCTTAGGCAGAAATGTCGCGGCGCTTACGTTGCCGCAATGTTAAGCGTATCTGCCCCTCGTAACACGGCTTCGGCAGCCTCGGTCGGCTGACCGCGTTCATCGTTGAGCGTAAGGGCGGGATAGTCGACGTGCGCGCTGCTGCCAGCTTTCACTCCCCGCACCAGCACGCGGATCGCCGGTGCGCCTGGCCGCGGCAGCACCGGTAGCACGGCAATATCGCCGAATGCCGGCTGCAATGCGCTGAGCGCTTCGTTCAGTCCATCCGCTCGCCAAATGAGCGTAAGGACTCCGCGCGGTCTCAATAGCCACGCGGC
>DASWAK010000106.1:0-18821 GCA_036391175.1 Pseudolabrys sp. | reverse complement strand
GGCGCGAATGTTGTCATTGACAACAATCTGCGTCAAGGAAACATATGACTGGGCAATCAAAGAGGCAGGAAATGAAATACCGGCAGGCAGCCGCATTAAAGCCAAGAGCGGGAGAATATGCGGTGCAGCCCGACAAACTTCATTTGGGTCGGCTCAACAGCCATTTGGGTTACTTTCTTCGTCGGCTGCAGGTTCTGATATTTCAGGACTTCATTACGACACTGAAAGCAATGAAGTTGCGCCCGGCGCAGTACTCCGTGCTGCTCGTCATCGAAGCTAATCCGGGCAAGTCCCAGGCGCTGATTGGCCAGAGCCTCGGGATCGAACGCGCGCGCCTTGCGCGGCTCCTACACGAATTGGAACGAAGAAAATGGATCCGCCGGCTTCGGTCCGATGGTCGCTCGTATTCTTTAATTTTAACGAGAGAAGGCGAAACTGCGCTGACCAAAATTAAAAATCTAGCCGAAAAGCACGAGGCACGGATTGCTAAAAAGGTCGGTCCCAAGCGGCGCATGCAATTGATGGATTTACTTCGGGATTTCGGCTGATAACTGAAATCATTCCACCTCATAGACATCGAGCCGTACAGCACGGGCTGCGCGCTGTCCCCGCGCTACCGCTAGGATTCTGTTGAGCCAGTCAACCGAGGGATCGGAAGTCTCGAACCGCATCACAGTGCGGAAATAATATTGAGCGGGATCGATATTGTCGCCTCGCGCAAGTCTTTCCATCACCTCGGGCGGCCCGTGTCGCAGGCCCTCGCTGATGACCATAATAAGGGCCCCAGCATCGGTCTGGATGTTATAGCGCGCCTTGATATCGGCGGCCCCGTCGCTTCGGACGATCTGCCAATCGGCGCCGCCCGGAAGGATGCGGCCATTCAGCTTCGGTCCACTCACACTACCGCCAAGTATGCCAATCACGCGGCGCTCGCCATAGGGTGTTCGGCCGAGATTGGTGATGGTCTCGAGCTCGGCGTGAATCGTGAAAATCGGCTGCTTGCCCAACATAAAAGACGATCCGTTGGAGTCCCAACTTATCCGGCGCTCGCCATTTGACCCTGCCGATGGCCAGCCGTAAATACGTGATTGCAACCTGGATTTAGTCAGCATGGCGCGTATTTCTTCGCTCGCCGAAGCCGTAAAATCAGCGGTCCATGACGCCGACACCGTCGCGCTTGAGGGGTTCACCCATCTCATTCCTCATGCGGCCGGCCACGAGATAATCCGTCAGGGTCGCAAAGGGCTTACGCTGATCCGGATGACCCCGGACCTCATTTACGATCAGTTCATCGGGATGGGCTGCGTCACCAAGCTTGTTTTTTCGTGGGGCGGCAATCCCGGGGTCGGCTCTTTGCACCGCTTAAGAGATGCCATCGAGAACGGCTGGCCGCACAAGCTCGAACTAGAAGAACATTCTCACGCCGCCATGGCCAATGCCTACGATGCTGGTGCGGCCGGGCTACCGTGCGCCATTTTTCGCGGTTACATCGGTGGCGACCTGCCGAAGGTCAACTCCAAGATCAAACGTGTGAAATGTCCATTCACCGGCGAAGAACTTGCCGCCATCCCGGCGCATCGGCCGGACGTAGCAATCATCCATGCCCAGCGCGCCGATAAGGCCGGCAATGTCATGATCGAAGGTGTGCTTGGCGTACAGAAGGAAGCCCTGCTTGCCTCCAAGCGTTCTGTAGTAACTGTCGAAGAGATCGTCGACGAGCTTCCCGAGCGCAGCCTAAATGCAGTGGTGCTGCCGCACTGGACCGTTGGCCATGTGGTCGAGGTGCCCGGCGGCGCGTTCCCGTCTTATGCGCAGGGCTACTATCCGCGCAACAACAACTTCTACAAGGAATGGGACGCAATTTCGCGCGAGCGCGATTCTTTCCTTGCCTGGATGAAAGAGAATGTGCTGGCGAAAGGTCCGGAGGTTTTCGCCCAGTTTGTGCGTAAGTATCGCGTGGCAGCGGAGTAAGAAGCATGGCCGACTACAAGCCAAACGAGATGATGACAATCGCCGCGGCGCGTGCGCTTAAGAATGACGATGTGTGCTTTGTCGGCATCGGCCAACCATCAGCCGCATGCAATCTCGCACGGCTGACACACGCGCCGAATATCACACTCATTTACGAATCCGGTACGCTTGCCACCAAGCCAAACATATTGCCATTGTCGATTGGCGACGGTGAATTGTGCGAGACCGCGCTTACTACAGTGTCAGTGCCTGAAATGTTTCGGTACTGGCTGCAAGGTGGACGCATCAAGGTCGGCTTCCTCGGCGGCGCGCAAATCGACAAATATGCCAATCTCAATACAACAGTCGTTGGCCTCTACGACAAACCGAAGGTTCGCCTGCCTGGCGGCGGCGGCGCGCCGGAAATCGCTACCTCTTGTGGTGAGATCTTCATCATCATGGCGCAGGGCAAGCGCAGCTTTGTCGACAAACTCGATTTCGTTACCTCGATTGGCCATGTATCAGGTGGCGACTCACGCGCTAGGCTTGGCGTGAAGACCAAAGGCCCGACCAAGCTCATCACTGATTTGGCCTTGTTTGAGCCCGACCCCGAAACGAAGGAAATGAGAGTTGTTTCGATTCATCCGGGCGTCACCCGCGCGCAGATTCAAGAAAATGCCGGGTGGCCGGTTAAATTTGCAGCCAAGGTCGCTGAAACGTCGCCACCAACGCAACGCGAACTCGAAGTGCTTCGCGATCTTCATGCGCGGACCAACCGCGCGCACGCGGAGGCGGCGTAATGGCGCGCGATGTCTTTCTTTGCGATGCGGTGCGTACACCAATCGGGCGTTATGGCGGCGCGCTTGCCAGGGTGCGGGCTGACGATCTCGCCGCACTACCGATCAAGGCACTGATCGCGCGCAATCCGAAGATCGATTGGGAAAAACTCGACGAGGTCTATTACGGCTGCGCCAATCAGGCCGGCGAGGATAATCGCAACGTTGCGCGCATGGCACTGCTGCTCGCGGACCTTCCCGCCAGTGTGCCGGGCGTGACTTTGAACCGGCTTTGCGCATCGGGGCTGGAAGCGGTCGGCACCGCCGCTCGCGCAATCCGCGCCGGCGAAATGGAATTCGCAATTGCCGGCGGCGTCGAATCGATGACGCGTGCGCCGTTTGTGCAGGGCAAAGCGCAGGAAGCCTTTTCGCGCACGGCTGAAATCTATGACACGACAATCGGCTGGCGCTTCATCAATCGGCTGATGAAACAGCAATATGGCGTCGATTCCATGCCGGAGACTGGCGAAAACGTGGCCGAGGAATTCCAGATCACCCGGGCCGACCAAGACGCATTTGCGCTGCGCTCGCAGCAGCGCGCCGGTAAGGCAATCGCTTCGGGTTTCTTCGCCAAAGAAATCGTCGCGGTCGAGGTGCCAGGGAAAGCGGGATCAGTCAATGTCGACAAGGACGAACATCCTCGCCCTGACACCACGCTCGAGCAACTCACAAAACTCAAGACGCCGTTCCGCAATCCCGGCACTGTGACTGCGGGCAACGCCTCTGGTGTCAATGATGGAGCAGCCGCCATCATTATCGCATCGGAGGCGGCGGTGAAGGCGCATGGGCTGATCCCCCGCGCCCGCATTCTCGGTATGGCTTCGGCAGCGGTGCCGCCTCGCATCATGGGCATCGGGCCGGTGCCGGCGACACAAAAACTAATGGCGCGCCTCCAGCAGAAAATTTCCAGCTACGACTTGATCGAGATCAACGAAGCTTTCGCCTCGCAGTCGCTAGCCTGCTTGCGGCAGCTGGGGCTTGCTGATGACGCCGAACACGTCAATCCGCATGGTGGTGCGATTGCGCTTGGTCATCCGCTTGGCATGTCAGGCGCTCGCTTGGCATTAACGGCCGCGCATGGTCTGCAAGAGAGCGGCGGCAATCTCGGGCTCGCCACAATGTGCGTTGGAGTCGGTCAAGGCGTATCGCTCGCAATCGAACGAGTAACCTGAAAGTACCGCCAATAAAGGAAAAAGAATGACGCTGGTTTTCCCAAAAGAGAGCTTGAATGCCTTTCCCAAGCATCTCACGCCCGACTATCGCAGCACAGTCAAGCGCTCGCCGTCGAAGTCGCTGATCATCGTGCCGCACACGCTGTCGGAGTTGACCGGTCCGGTCTATGGCCACGATGCGGTTCAGGAAGGCGATGCTGATCTCACCCGGCAGCATAAGGGCGAACCTTTGGGCGAGCGCATCATTGTGCACGGCCATGTGTACGATGAGGACAAGCGGCCACAAGCCGACACACTGGTAGAGATCTGGCAGGCGAATGCCTGTGGCCGCTATGTGCACAATGTCGACCAACATCCGGCGCCGCTCGATCCAAACTTCACTGGTGCAGGGCGTACAATCACCGACAAGAATGGCTACTATCGCTTCATCACGGTGAAGCCAGGTGCCTATCCTTGGGGCAATCACCACAATGCCTGGCGTCCGAACCACATCCACTTCTCGGTGTTCGGCCATTCGTTTCTGTCGCGGCTGGTGACGCAGATGTATTTCCCGGGCGATCCGCTGTTTCCATTCGATCCGATCTTCAACTCGGTGACTGACGAGAAGGCGCGACAGCGCATGGTCTCGAGTTTCGATTTGGAAAACACCATCCCCGACTGGGCGCTTTGCTTCCGCTTCGACATTGTGCTGCGCGGTCGCGAAGCCACGCCCCAAGACACGGACAAGCATTAAATGTCTGACATCACTCCCTCACAAACCGTCGGTCCGTTCTTTGCATACGGCCTCGCGCCGCATAGTCGTTGCGACTGGAAGCCGAGCGACATCTACGACTGGAAGGAAACCGCCGGAGCCAATCTGGTGACCCCGGACGCTTCGGGCACGAAGATCCGCATCGAAGGTCAAGTGCTCGATGGCGACGGCATGCCGATCAACGACGCGATGGTGGAGGTATGGCAGGCGGACGCGCAGGGTCGTTATGCGCACCCGCGCGACAGCAGGACACGGCCGAACACCAAGTTCATGGGCTTCGGGCGCTCGGCAACCGACAAAAACGGTACTTTCAGCTTCGATACCATCAAGCCGGGGCCGGTACCGGGGCCGAACGGCAAGCCGCAAGCGCCGCATATCGTGTTCTGCATCTTCTCGCGCGGAATGCTGCGTCAGATCTATACGCGGCTCTATTTTGCCGACGAGGCGGCCAACGACGGTGATCCCATCCTGACGCTGGTGCCGGCTGACCGACGCAAGACTCTCGTTGCCCACAGAGAGATGCGGGGCGAGCTGCCGGTCTATCGCTTCGACATTCGCGTCCAGGGCGAAAACGAGACCGTTTTCTTCGATATCTGATGGAACGTCCGTGATTTCGCGGCCTATGCGTTCCGCGATAGTGGGCCTTTGCCCACATTTGCCAATAAACTGAGCACTCAGCCGCGGGGATTTTTCCCACTAGACGACTCGCCGATAGCCATAACGAAGGATATTCCCTTGTTTTGTTTATAAAATGCATATTTTGTGAGTGGGCAGATAGCCCACCCACTTCGCCCACCTTTCCACAACATGTCTTTGCGGTTGACGAAAACGGGGGGACTTGGTTCGCTTTGCGGCACGCAACGGCCAACGAGAGCCGGTTAGGAAACGCCGCAATGAACGAACAAATCCTCCAGGAGATCAGTGAATTTTGCCGCACTCGCGGGCTTGCTGAATCGACCTTCGGACGTCGCGCTGTCAACGACGGGAAACTGGCGAGCCGGCTGCGCAACGGCGGCCGCATCACCACCGATACGCTCGAGCGCATCCGCGCCTTCATGGCGCGAAATTCAGATGGAGCACCGGCGCGGCGCCGCGTGCTGTTTGAGCCGACGCGGCCTGGTGTGCTGCCCGTCGTAAAGCCACCGGCGCCCCCGGTTGCTTCAGGGCTCGCCACCAAGGATCCGCAGCGCAATTTCCGTTTCTTCGACAACCGGCAGAAATATCTGCTGTTCGTAAATACCTGCTCGGAGAAATGGGAGATCGCTTCGCGCGTCGCACTAGAGCTCGCCAATATCCATCCGCGTCCGCCGGCGGTGCGCATTTTTGATGCCGGCGTCGGCGACGGCACAGTGCTCGCGCGTGTTATGCGCTCGATGCATGATCGCTTCCCGACGACGCCGTTCTACATCGTCGGTAAGGAAATCAGCCTGGAGGATATCCGTCTCACGTTGCACAAGATGGCGGACCGGTTCGTCGAACATCCTTCCAGCGTGCTGGTGCTTACCAATCTTGCCTATGCCGAAGCGCCCTGGCTGGCGGTGAAATCCTTGAGTGCGGCCACGAGCCTGGTCTGGAAAGAGTTGCCGATGGACGGCAACACCGCGCACAGCTTTGAAAAACAGATCACCGATCTCGAGCCATTTCTCGCTGAGAACTGGAAAGCGCGGGTAAGCGCGAAAAGCGGCAATCCAGTTTATGAGCGCCCGGTGATTCTGGTGATCTATCGCAACGATCATCGGTTCCTTCTCGACCAGATCGTGCCAAAGCCAGGCGGTACCGTCGCCGACTATGATCTGGTGATAGCTTCGCAGCCGTATCGAGCGCGCGCTTCACTTGAATTTAAGGCCAAACGTGTGTTGGCGCCGCTTGCCCGTGCGATCGGGCCCGGAGGCCGCATGATCGCGATTCATTCCTACGGACACGATCCGGGCATGGAGATCATTCAGAAAGTCTGGCCGAACGATAATCCGTTTGTGCATAGCCGCCACGACCTGCTCAAGGAAGTGAAGCACGAACTGGGCGCCGCCGGTCGTGATCTCAACTTCAACGCCTATTCCGATCAACGCTCGCTGTTCCGATATGACATGCACACTCTACCATCCGAAATTTCCTCTTCGATTGGCACCTCGACATTGCTCGCAGCATGGAACGCGGCGATCTACGTGGCGCAGGTGGAAGATGATCGTCTGTCCGATGTGAATAGCGATCGACGTTATATCGAAGCGACGCGCGACATTCTCCAGAAACACGGCGGCTTGTGGTTCTACGATGAGTCCTTCGTAATTTCGCGCCGGCGCGAATAGGCACCAACCAATGCCCGCCGCCGCCATTTCCGCGTTTGATTCTGCTGGCTTCGCGCGATGCTTCTCGCTTGAAGCCACACGCCCAAGCTCGGTCGAAATTGCCAAGCTCGCGGATATTCTTCCGCGCGGCACGCCACTTTATCTGACCGCGGTGCCGAAACAAGATATACGCGAACTGGTGATGGCGGCTGCGACTTTGCGTAAGGCCGGCCTTGAGCCGGTTGCCCATATCGCGGCACGGCGGCTTGCCGGTACTGCCTTGTTGCAGGAATTGCTCACCCGCTTTCATGGCGAAGCCGATATGCGGCGGTTGCTATTGATCGGCGGGGATGTCGACACACCGGGCGTATTTGCCGATGCTCTCGCCGTAATCCAAAAGGGCCGACTGCGTGAAGCCGGGATCGAAGAGATCGGTATCGGCGCCTATCCGGAAGGCCATCCGCGCATTCCAGCCGGGCGTCTTGAAGCCGCACTCGATGAAAAGATCGCTGCCGCTACTGCGCACGGCTTGCGCGTTTATATCGTCAGCCAGTTTTCGTTTTCCCCCGAACGTATTCTGACATGGCTCAAACAACTGCGCGCCTGCGGTATCGACAAGCCGGTGAAGGTCGGCATGGCGGGGCCGACCAGCATGCCGGCACTGCTTCGGTACGCGAAGCGCTGCGGCGTCGCGGCCTCGTTGCGCGGATTAGTATCGGGCGTCGCTAGCGGTCTGGTCGGCCATGTCGGACCGGGCCCCATTATCGAAACGCTTTCGGCAACAAACGGTTTGGGCGATGTCGCGCCCCATTATTTCTCCTTCGGCGGGACGCTTGAAACAGCACGCTACGCATGCGAAGCCGCCGCAGGACGGCACGGTGCCGGCCGTGCTATGGCTCGTGGTAAATAAGACCCGCCGGCAAAACGCGGGCCACTCGCGGAGGACGATATGCAAAGAACAAAACCGCCATTTCGTGCCGATCATGTCGGCAGCATCCTGCGCACGGCGCCCGTCAAAGATGCACGGGCGAAGCGCGAGAAGGGCGCGATAAACGCGGCGCAGCTGAAAGAGGTTGAGGACCGCGAGATCGAGAAGATCATCAAGAAGCAGGAAGAGATCGGCCTCAAGCTCGCGACCGATGGCGAATTCCGTCGCTCCTGGTGGCATTTCGATTTCTTCGGCATGCTCGATGGCGTCGAGATTTATGAACTCGACCACGGCATCCAGTTCCAAGGCGTGCAGACCAAGCCGCGCAGCATCAAAATCACCGGCAAGATTGGTTTCTCAAATCACCCGATGCTGGAGCACTTCAAGTTTCTGAAGGCGCATACCAAGGTGATGCCGAAGATGACGATCCCGTCGCCGGGCGTGATGCATTTCCGGCTCGAACCCGGCGCGGTGAGCAGGGAGTTTTATCCGAGTCGCGACGCCATCTTCGACGATCTTGCCATGGCCTATCAGAACGCGATCAAGGCGTTCTATGACGCTGGCTGCCGCTACTTGCAGCTCGACGACATTGCTTGGGCGTATTTGTGCTCACAGGAGGAGCTGAAGAAAGCCAAGGACCGCGGCCTCGACGTCGATCATTTGCAGGAGACTTACACGGCCTGCACCAACAAGGCGCTGGAGGCCAAGCCTGCCGACATGACCATCACCTCACACATCTGCCGCGGCAATTTCCGCTCGACCTGGATTTCTTCGGGTGGCTACGAGCCAGTGGCGCAGAACCTGCTCGCCAAGTGCAATTACGACGGCTATTTCCTGGAATACGACACCGACCGCGCCGGCGGCTTCGAGCCGCTGCGGTTTTTGCCGAAGGGCAACAAGATCGTGGTGCTCGGGCTGGTAACCTCGAAGTCCGGCCGGCTGGAACCGCGCGCTGATATCAAGAAGCGCATTGAAGAAGCAACCAAATATGTTGCGCTCGACCAGCTATGCCTGTCGCCCCAATGCGGCTTTGCCTCGACCGAAGAAGGCAACGTGCTGGCCGAAGACGAGCAGTGGGCCAAGCTGCGCATGATTGTTGAACTGGCCGACGAGGTTTGGGGGAAGTAGAATCTGGTGTCCCGGGCGCAGCGCAGCGCGAAGTGATGTGCAGACCCGGGACCATTACTGTGTGTGGCGGTCCCGGATCAGCGGTGCGCCACTACGCGCTGCACCGCATCTAGGACGGGAGCCATCCAGATCATGGTCCAACGCACTACGCCACCTTTCCGCGCGGACCATGTTGGCAGTCTGCTGCGTACCGCGCCACTTAAAGAGGCGCGTGCAAAGCACGCCAAGGGCGAGATCGATGCCGCGGCGCTCAAGGTGATCGAAAATCGCGAGATCGAAAAGATCATCAAGAAGCAGGAGGAGGTGGGGTTGAAGCTCGTCACCGATGGCGAGTTTCGGCGTTCTTGGTGGCATTTCGATTTCTACAAGGGCCTCAAAGGCGTTGAAATGTACCAGACCAGCGAGGGCATCCACTTCGCCGGGGTCGACACCAAGGCGGAGAGTGTACGCGTGACCGGCAAGATCGGCTTCCCCAGCCATCCGCACATTGAGCACTTCAAGTTTCTCAAAGCGCACACCAAGGTCACGCCGAAGATGACCATTCCTGCGCCCTCGACATTCCATTTCCGTCAGGGACGGCAATCGATCAGCAAAACCGTCTATCCCAATCTCGACGCCTATTTCGACGATGTCGCCATTACCTATCAGAAAGCGATCCGCGCCTTTTACGATGCCGGATGCCGATACCTGCAACTCGACGATACCGCGTGGTCGATGATCTGCGATCCGAAACAGCGCGACGATTCCCGCAAGCGCGGCGATGATCCGAACAAGCTACCGCCGCGCTATGCCTGCATGACCAACAAGGCGCTGGAGGCAAAGCCCGCGGACATGGTGATCACCATGCATTCCTGTCGTGGCAATTTCCGCTCGACCTTCATTGCCTCCGGTGGCTACGAATTCGTCGCCGAGGAATTGTTCGGCAAGGTCAATATCGACGGCTATTTCCTGGAGTTCGATACTGACCGTGCCGGAGGTTTCGAACCTCTGCGCCATCTCAAAGGCGACAAGCGTGTTGTACTTGGCCTCGTCAGCTCGAAGAGCGGACGTCTTGAACCGAAAGACGACATCAAGCGGCGCATTGATGAAGCCACCAAATATGTCGCGCTCGATCAACTCTGTCTGTCGCCGCAGTGCGGCTTTGCCTCGACCGAAGAGGGCAATGTGCTGGGGGAAGAAGAGCAGTGGGCGAAACTGCGTATGATCGTCGAACTGGCGGAAGAGGTGTGGGGTCGGCCTTGATTTATGGCAAGTCTACCCGCCCGCATCTCCATTAAAATTTAGGGCGCGGAAATGCGCGTAGACGCCTACTCAACCGGTGGGGGATGAAAATGTCCATGAAATCTCAATGGCTTAACATAAGGCGTGTGGCGTGGTCGGCTGCTGCTGCCGCGCTGTTATTTGCGGCCGTTCCAGCCTATGCCGCTGAGCCCATCAAAATCGGATTTGGCATGTCGCTTACCGGCCCGCTCGCCGCCAACGGCAAAATGTCGCTGGTGGCCATGCAGGTCTGGGAGGATGACATTAATGCCAAAGGCGGGCTGCTGGGCCGACCGGTCAAGCTCATCTACTACGACGACCAAAGCAACCCGTCGCAGGTGCCGGGCATCTACGCCAAGCTGCTCGATGTCGACAAGGTCGACTTCATTGTGAGCGGCTACGCCTCGACGCAAGTCGCCGCAGCAATGCCGATCGCGATCCAGAAGAAAAAGCTGTTCGTGAGCCTGTTCGGCACCGGCGTGAACGAGACCTTCGACTATCCGAAATATTTCTCGATGATCCCGAACGGCCCCACACCGAAGCCGGCCTTCACGCGTGGCTTCTTCAAGGTGGCCGAAGTGCAGCAGCCGAAGCCTCAGACGATTGCGATCGCGATGGCAGATGCCGAGTTCGGCCGCAACGCCTGCGAGGGTGCGCATCAGAATGCCCAGGCATCGGGTTTCAAGATCGTCTACGAAAAGGCCTATCCGCCGGCCACCACCGATTTCACACCGGTCGTACGGGCCATCCAAGCGTTGAATCCGGATCTGCTGGTAATCTGCTCCTATCCGCTCGACACCGTCGGAATGGTTAAGGCGATGAATGAAGTCGGCTTCAAGCCGAAGATGTGGGGCGGCGCAATGGTCGGCCTGCAAGCGACCGTGTTCAAAACCCAGCTTGGTCCGCTGCTCAACGGCGTCGTCAATTTCGAAACCTGGCTACCGGTCAAGTCGATGGACTTCCCGGGCGCATTCGAGCTGCTCAAGAAATATCAGGCTCGCGCCCAGGCTGCCGGCACCGACCCACTTGGTTATTACATGCCGGTATGGGCCTACGCCTACCTGCAGGTGCTCGGCGATGCGATTGCCGCTACCAAGAGTCTCAACGACGACGTACTCGCCGACTATTTCCGCAAGACCACGTTCAAGACCGTGGTCGGCGATGTGAAGTTCGGCAAGCAAGGCGAATGGGCCGAGGAGCGCACGCTGGCGGCTCAATTTCAGAATATCAAAGGCAAGACAGTCGATGACTTTCGCGACCTGACGACCGAGGTGATCATCTATCCGCCGAAATACAAGAGCGGTGAGGTAATCTACCCATATGAAAAGGCAATCGTAAAATAGGCTTGCGGTCTGCTCTTATTGACATCAGCGGCCGGCGCCTCACGCGCCGGCCGTTTTCAAATTGTGAAGATATGAACTGATGGCGATACGAACAAAGCCGCCGTTCCGCGCCGATCATGTGGGGAGTCTCCTGCGTACGGCGCGGCTGAAAGACGCACGCGTGCAACGGGAGAAAAATAAGATCTCCACCGATGCGCTTAAAGCAGTCGAGGACCGCGAAATCGCTGCGATCATCAAGAAGCAAGAAGAGATCGGCCTGCAAGCCGTCACCGACGGCGAATTCCGCCGAGCCTTCTGGAATTACGATTTCCTCGATGCGCTGCCCGGCGTTGAAGCCTATCTCGGCGAGCGCAAGATCAAGTTCCAGGGACCGAATCCGAAACCAATGATGCTACGCGTTACCGGCAAGCTCGGCACGTTCTCCACCCACCCGATGATCGAGCATTTCAAGTTTGTCAAAGCTAATACGCGAGTAACGCCGAAAATGACGATCCCGTCGCCGTCGTCGCTACATTTCCGTTACGGCCGCGATGCGGTGCCGGAATCGATCTATCCCGACATGAACGATTTCTATCGTGACCTCGGGCAGACATACCGCAAGGCTGTACGCGCCTTTGCCGATGCCGGCTGCCGCTATCTCCAGCTTGATGAGGTCAATTTCGCTTATCTCTGCGATCCGAAATTGCGTGCACAGGTCACGACGCGCGGAGACGATCCGGAAAAGCTGCCCTCCATTTATGCCGGCATGATCAACACAGCGATCTCAGACATTCCACCGGATTTGGCCATCGCCATGCATCTCTGCCGCGGCAACTTCCGGTCCACGTTCGTGGCCTCCGGCGGCTATGAACCAGTGGCCGAGATTCTGTTCAATACCATCAAGGTCAATGGGTATTTTCTGGAATATGACAGCGATCGTGCGGGTGGCTTCAAGGCGCTGCGTTTCGTGCCGAAAGACAAAACGGTGGTACTCGGATTGGTGACGTCGAAAAGCGGACGGCTGGAATCCAAGGACGATCTCAAGCGCCGCATCGATGAAGCGACGAAATACGTGCCGCTCGAGCAGCTTTGCCTGTCGCCGCAGTGCGGTTTCGCTTCCACGGAGGAGGGCAATATCCTTGCCGAGGACGAACAATGGGCAAAACTAAGGTTGATTGTGGAGCTCGCCGAGGAGGTTTGGGGATGCTGAGGTGTCGTCCCCGCGAAGGTGGGCACCCAGTGACCTCTGCATTCGATTGAGCCGATGGACAGTAATTGCTGGATGCCCGCTTTCGCGGGCGTGGCAGCGAGGGTAGGGGGAAGCGATATGTCTCAACGTACAAAGCCGCCGTTTCGTGCCGATCATGTCGGCAGCCTGCTGCGCCCCGCCGCCTTGAAAAAGGCGCGCGAACAGCGCGCCAAGGGCGAGATCACGCCGGAGCAACTGAAAGAAATCGAGGACCGCGAGATTGGCCGCGTCATCAAGAAGCAGGAAGAGATTCGCCTGCAGTCGATCACCGACGGCGAATTCCGCCGCTCCTGGTGGCATCTCGATTTTCTCTGGGGCCTCGACGGCATCGAGAAGCATGTGATGGACACCGGTATCGCCTTTGCTGCCGTGACGACGCGCAATGAAGGCCTCAAGGTCACCGGCAAGCTCGGCTTTTCCGGCCACCCGATGATCGAGCATTTCAAGTTCGTCGCCGCCCATGCCAAGCGCACGCCGAAGATCACAATACCTTCGCCGTCAGCGGCTTATGGGCGTCCTGTGCCGACGCCGATCGACAGAAAGGTTTATCCGGAGCTTGATACCTTCTTCGACGATCTCGGCCAGGCCTATAAAAAAGCCGTGCGTGCTTTCGCCAATGCAGGGTGTCGCTATCTCCAACTCGACGAAGTCTTCATCGCCATGCTGTGCGATCCGAAATATCGCCAGGCGATGAAAGATCGCGGGGATGATCCGGAACAACTCGGCGAACTTTACGGCGACTTGATCAATACCGCGATGTCGGACATTCCGCCGGACATGACCATCACAATGCATATCTGCCGCGGAAACTATAAGTCGACCTATATGGGCTCCGGTGGTTATGAGGCGGTGCAGGAGATCTTGTTCAACAAGATCAAGGTGCATGGCTTCTTGATGGAATACGACAGCGAGCGTGCCGGCGGTTTCGAACCGCTGCGGATGCTTCCGAAGGACAGGACCGTGGTGCTCGGTCTCGTCACGACGAAAAGCGGACGGCTGGAATCCAAGGATGAGATCAAGCGCCGTATTGAACAAGCTGCCAGGTTTGTCTCGCTCGACCAGCTGTGTCTGTCGCCTCAATGTGGCTTTGCCTCGACCGAAGAGGGCAACGTGCTGGCAGAAGATGAACAATGGGCGAAGCTGCGCATGATCGTTGAAATCGCCGGCGAGGTGTGGGGGCATTGATGAGAGGCATGGTCGCCGGCAAGACCGCTATCGTCACCGGGGCGGGGCGCGGCATCGGGCGCGGCATCGCCATGTTGCTGGCCAATGAAGGCGCGCGTGTCGTGGTCTGCGATATTGGTGCCAGCTTGCAAGGCGAAGGCAGCGACGTCGGCCCTGCGCAAGATACCGTGGACGCCATTAAAAAAGCTGGCGGCGATGCGATCGCCTCCACGCTCTCGATTACCGAGCCGAAAAACGCAGAAACTATCGTCAAATCCGCTTTCGATGCCTTCGGCCGCGTCGATATCCTCGTCAATAACGCTGGCATCCTGCGCGACGTCATCTTTCACAAGATGAGCTGGGCGGATTGGTCCGATGTTATCGCTGTGCATCTCAACGGTTCGTTTAATATGAGCCGTGCGGTCGCGCCGCTTTTTCGCGAGCAAGGTTCGGGCGCGTTTGTGCATATGACTTCGACCTCCGGCCTGGTCGGCAATTTCGGTCAGGCCAACTACATGGCCGCAAAGCTCGGTATCATGGGCCTGTCACGCGGGATTGCCCTCGATATGGCGCGCTTTAAGGTGTGTTCGAATTGCATCGCGCCTTTCGCGTTCACGCGCATGATCGAGTCAATTCCGGCGCAATCGGAACAGGACAAACGCCGCATTGAAGCGTTCCAGCGCATGACCCCGGAGAAGATCGCGCCGCTCGCCGTCTATCTTGGCTCAGACGCGGCGGCGGACATCACCGGGCAAATTTTTTCGGTCCGCGACAACGAGATTTACTTGTTCAACCAGCCGCGGCCGATCAAAACCATTCACCGCGCCGACGGCTGGACGCCGGAAAAGCTTGCAGCTGAGCTCAAAAACGCCTTCGCACCTTCGTTTACACCGCTGGAGCGTTCGGAAGACGTGTTTAATTGGGACCCGATCTAGCCGCACTTGTCAGGCGCTGCCGGCTGCATAGAGTGGGCTTATGAAAAAGCGCAGCACAGAGCGGGATGAATTTGCTGATATTCGCGCCGGCGTGCGCGCGCTGTGCGCCAAATTTCCAGGAGAATACTGGCGCGCGCTGGATCGCGACCGCGCCTATCCGACCGAATTTGTCGCCGCGCTCACTGAGGCTGGCTATCTCGCGGCGCTCATCCCCGAGGAGTACGGCGGTAGCGGACTCAATCTTGCTGCCGCTGCCGCAATTCTTGAGGAGGTACATGCTTCCGGCGGCAATGGCGCTGCTTGTCATGCGCAGATGTACACCATGGGCACAATCCTGCGTCACGGCAGCGGTGCCCAGAAAGAGCGCTATTTGCCGCTCATCGCCAGCGGGGAGCTTCGCCTGCAGGCCTTCGGCGTCACAGAGCCGACGTCGGGCACCGACACGCTTTCCCTGCGCACAGCAGCCCGGCGCGAAGGCAATGATCACTACGTCATCAACGGGCAGAAGATTTGGACCTCGCGTGCGGAGCACTCGGATCTGATGCTCTTGCTCGCGCGCACCACGCCGAAAGAACAGGCCAAGCAGCGAACCGACGGGCTATCTGTATTTCTGGTGGACATGCGGCTTGCGCAGGGTGCCAACATCGCCATCAATCCGATTCGTACGATGATGAACCACGCCACCACGCAGATATTTTTCGACGACTTGCGTGTACCCGCAGAAAATCTGATCGGCGAGGAAGGACAAGGCTTTCGCTACATACTTTCGGGCATGAATGCGGAACGCATCCTAATTGCGGCCGAATGCGTTGGCGATGCCAAGTGGTTCATCACCAAGGCAACGCACTATGCCAAGGAGCGCGAATTATTCGGCCGTCCGATCGGTCAAAATCAGGGCGTACAATTCCCGATTGCCCGCGCCTACGCGCAGATGCGCGCCGCCGAGCTGATGGTTCATGAAGCCGCGTGCAAATATGATGCGGGCGAGGACATCGGTGCGGAGGCCAACATGGCGAAGCTTCTTGCTGCCGACGCCTCCTGGGCCGCCGCCGATATGTGCGTGCAGACGCACGGCGGCTTTGGTTTCGCCGAGGAGTATGACGTCGAGCGTAAGTTCCGCGAGACGCGACTCTATCAAGTGGCGCCGATCTCCACCAACATGATCCTCTCGTATCTGGCCGAGCACGTCCTCGGCCTGCCGCGGTCATATTGAGATGGGGCTGCCGCTCGAAGGCCTGTTGGTCGTGTCGGTCGAGCAAGCGGTGGCGGCGCCGCAATGCACCTGCCGCCTCGCTGATGCAGGCGCACGCGTGATCAAGGTCGAAAGGCCGGAAGGCGATTTCGCACGCGAATATGACCATGTTGTCCACGGCGAGAGCGCCAACTTTGTCTGGCTTAATCGCGGCAAGCAATCTGTGGTGCTCGATCTCGGCGCGCCTGAGGATAAGAAACTCCTTGAAGCAATGCTCGCGAGAGCCGACGTGTTTGTGCAGAATCTCAAGCCGGGAGCACTAGCGAAACTTGGCTTTCCGGTCGCCCGTCTGCGCAAGAACTATCCGCGGCTGATTTGCTGCTCGATCTCTGGCTATGGAGAAAGCGGTCCTTACGCGCAACGCAAGGCTTATGATCTGCTGATCCAAGCGGAGTCTGGCGTGTCATCGGTGACTGGCGGGCCAGAGGGGCCAGCGCGTGTCAGTGTGTCGATTGTCGATGTCGCTGCGGGCCTCAACGCCTACGAGGCTATTCTCGAAGCGCTGATCGCGCGTGCCAAAACGAACGAAGGAGCGGAGATTTCCGTCTCCATGTTCGATGCCATGGCGGAATGGATGACGGTGCCACTCTTGCACGGTGAAGGTGGCGCGCCCTTCAAACGGATCGGTCTGGCGCATGCAGCAATCGCACCCTACGGCGTGTTCAAGAGCAGCGACGGCGCCGATATTTTGATCGCCATTCAGAATGATCGCGAATGGCGTGTGCTGGCGGAGAAGGTGCTCGGTGATAGCGCTCTGGTATCGGATCCGAAATTTGCCACCAACCCGAAGCGTGTCGAAAACCGGGTGGAAACAGATGCCAAAGTTTCCGCCGATTTTGCGCGCCACGATGTCGAGACTCTGATGAAGAAACTGGAGTCCGCCGGCATCGCCTTCGCGCGCGTCAATGACTGGGAGCTGTTATCAAAGCACGCGCATTTGCGACGGATCACGGTCGGCGCGCCCAGCGGCCCCGTGACGATGCCTGCGCCGGCGCCTATGCGCGCCGGGCAAGAACGGACTATGGCCCGATCCCGGCACTTGGTGAGCATACCGAAAAAATCAGGTCGGAATTCGGCGCCAAGCTGGTTTAAGCTGCGAGCCGTTTGGAGGAAATCACATGGACATCGGCTTCATCGGGCTAGGCAACATGGGGCAACCGATGGCGCGTCGCCTGATTGAGGCCGGGCACAAGCTCATCATCTATGACACACGCAACGACGCGGCAGCGCCCCTGGTGGCGCTCGGCGCGCAGCTTGCATCGTCGCCAGCTGACGTCGCTGACCGCGTCGAAACGGTGATGGCGAGCCTGCCGTCGTTGCAGATCTCCGAAAAGGTTGCGACCGGCGAGGGCGGTGTCATTCACGGCAAGCACATCAAGCGCTTTATCGATCTTTCCACCACCGGCTCGCGCGTTGCGGCAAAGATCGCGGCGGCATTGGCGAAAAAGAACATCGTGCAGATCGACTGTCCGGTGAGCGGCGGGGTTGGCGGCGCCAGGAAAGGCACGCTGGCAGTGATGGTTTCAGGGCCGAAGGCCGAAATCGATCGAGTGAAGGATGCGCTCGCAGTTTTCGGCAAGGTCTTCATCATCGGCGAGAAGCCCGGCATGGCGCAGACCATGAAGCTCGCAAACAACTTCCTCTCGGCTACGGCGATGGCGGCGACCTCGGAAGCGGTGGCAATGGGCGTGAAGGCGGGGCTCGATCCGGCGGTGATGATCGATGTCATCAATGCCGGCTCCGGCCGCACCACCGCATCGGACGGAAAATTCCCGCAAGCGATTCTGCCGCGCACATTCAACTACGGCTTCGCCACTTCGCTGATGCTCAAAGACGTACGGCTATGCGTCGAGGAAGCCCAAAGCTTGAATGTCCCGAATTCCGTGATGAGCGCTGTCCTCGATCAATGGGAAATGACCAATACGGAATTTGGTGGCGACAGCGATTTCACCGCCATTGTCAAAATGATCGAGCAACGCGCCGGTGTCATTGTAGGTAAGAAATCATGAGCGATGATACCCACGAAGTCTACGCGGTCTGCTACGCGACCCACGCGCGCAAGCGGTCCGAGAATTACATCTTTGGCGACCCGCACGATGAGATGACGTCAATTGCCTATTATGTCTGGGTGATCAAAGGGCCGCATGGCACGTTCGTATGTGATACGGGCTTCGACGAGGCGGCGGCCAAGGAGCGCGCACGCACAATCATTCATCCGGTGGGCGAGGGGTTGAAGGCGCTTGGCGTGCAGCCTGACAAGGTCGATCACGTGATTGCTACGCATTTGCATTGGGACCATGCCGGCAACTACGATCTGTTTCCCAATGCGCGCTATCACATCCAGGATATCGAGATGGGCTATGCCACTGGCCGCTGCATGTGCCACCAGGTGCTCCGCATCCCGTTCAGCGAGAGCGACGTACTGGCGATGGTGCACAAAGTATTCGCCTATCGTGTCGAATTTCACGATGGTGTCGAGGAGCTCGTGCCCGGCATCACCGTGCACAAGATCGGCGGCCATTCGAAGGGTTTGCAATGCGTACGGGTTAAAACCAAACGCGGTACCGTCGTCATCGCATCGGATTGTTGCCA
>DASWAK010000105.1:0-2315 GCA_036391175.1 Pseudolabrys sp. | reverse complement strand
TCCCGGAAGTCGATCGTCGTAACCCTCCGCCCAACGGTATTCGATCGTGACGTTCTGGCCCTCGATGTAACCAGTTTCGCTTACGCCTTGCCGAAATGCGGCCCGGAGGAACTCGACCTCTTTGGGCGTGCCGTTATTCATGAAACCGATCACCGGCATCGCCGGCTGCTGCGCACGCGCCGCGAGCGGCCACGCCGCCGCGCTGCCGAGAAGCGTAATGAACTCGCGCCGCCTCATATCTACCCCTAAGCTGAGGAGAGGCATCATATCGGTTTAATCGAGTGCTTTGATAGCGGCTAAAACCGGCAGCAAAACCACTGCCGCAGTGCACAGCCAATGTCCGCTTTGGGTCATAAGCGGACATATGCAGTGCAATAAGCGATGTCCGCTTTACCTCCAATAGCGACCGCGAAAGCGGATTCCCGCAAACGGTTATGTCCGCTTTACCCCCAAAAGCGGACATGTGCGGTGCAACTAGGGATGTCCGCTATGGGCCAAGAGCGGACATCGGAACAAGCTTAGTCTATCGCTATTCGATCACCTCGTCGGCCCGCAACAAAAGCGACGTAGGAATGGATATCCCCAGCGCGTGAGCAGTTCGCATGTTGACCACCGTCTCGAATTTCGTCGGCCGTTCGATCGGCAGTACAGCCGGGTCGACCCCTCGCGCGACCTTACCAGCAAGGACACCTACCAGCCGATACAAGCTGAGTAGATTTGGCCCGTAAGCCAATAATCCTCCGGCTCGCGCAAAATCAGGAAAAAGCGTAATGGCTGGAAGGCGGTGACGAAGAGCGAGTTCTGCAAGAACTTGCACGTTTGGAGCGATCAGCGGAGATGACAGCATCGCCATTGCGTCTACCCCGCGTTGGTTTGCCTTCAAGAAAGCGGCATCGAAATCGGAAGGACGGTGCACCTCTACGACCTCTAATTGGACATTCAGCGTTCTTGCGGCTTTCCGAACCGAATCCAATTGCACGGGTCCCGTGTCGGGATCCCAAAATACGGCGGCGCGCGAGAGCTTTGGATTGCACTCGACCAGAATCTCCATCCACTTCGCCGTGAAGTCTGGAAAATCGAGGAATACGCCAGTGATGTTGCCCCCTGGTCGCGCAAGGGTAGCTGCCACACCGCTGGCGACCGGGTCCGTTTCTAAATCGATTGCGACAATCGGAATGGTGCGCGTTGCCGATCGAGCCGCGTTCAGTACCGGCGGGCCGCTCGCCATGATCACGCTCACATTCTTCGCAATGACTTCCGCTACCAGAGGAGCAATTTGCGCTGGGTCACCTTCCGCCGCTCGGCCCACAATCTCGACTTGGGCGGGAGCGGCGTAGCCGGAAACCCGGAGGCCGCTTAGGATCGCCTCGATCCGAAGGGCCATCGCCGCTTGGGAGCCTTGATATACAAAACCGATTCTGGGGATTTCCGACGTCTGCTGCGCTCGCGCAGCTAGCGGCCAAGCGACCGCTGCCCCGCCAACAAATATGATGAACTCGCGCCGTCTCATTGCCTCCCCCCGAGGCTCAGGACGAAGCATCGTAGCGGGTCAAATGGCGCCGGTTAAGGGAGCACTCGAGGTCCGCTTTGGGTCATTAGCGGACATTTGCGCTGCAAAAGGGCATGTCCGCTTTACTCCTAATAGCGACCGCGAAAGCGGATTTCCGCACAAGGTCATGTCCGCTTTACCCCCGAAAGCGGACATGTGCGGTGCACTAGCTTATGTCTGCTATGGGCCAATAGCGGACATCGCCACATCAGATCACCCTGTCGGCGCGTGAGAGCAAATTCATTGGGACCGTCAAGCCGAGTGCTTTGGCAGTATCGAGATTTATTGCCAATTCGAAGATGGCGGGCTGTTCCACTGGCAGCTCCGCGGGCTTGGCACCGCGCAGCACCTTCGCGAGCATTCTCGCCACTTGACGATAGACCTGGGTCTGCACGGGGCCGTACCCGATGAGAGCGCCTTCCTCGGTATAATCGGGCCACTGGTACACGGTGGGCAGACGCAGCGCTGCGGCGCGATCGATGATAATCTTGTGGTTGCCACCGAATAGCGAGGCGGCGAGCACATTCAGTCCCTCCGCGCCCGCGGCTTTCGCGGCGTTCATCGCCGGGATGATGCCCTCAGGGTTGGCCACTGGATAGATCGAAAGCTCGGTCCCGCGGGCCCGCGCGGCTTCCTTGATGGCCTGTAGTCGTTTCGGGGGTTGCACCCTCGGATCCGCCAAGCCTGCCATCCGGCGCGCATCGGGCAAGAGCTCAATGAGCAACTCCTGCCTTTTGCCGTCGAGCTCGGGGACTGCCTCAACGCC
>DASWAK010000104.1:0-10592 GCA_036391175.1 Pseudolabrys sp. | reverse complement strand
ATTGCGCGAACGGCTGCGCACGAAATTCGCGATCACGCTCCCGCAATTCGACGTCATGGCAGCGCTCGCCCGTAACGAGAGTGGCATTACAATGACCGAGTTGTCGCGCCAGTTGATGGTGTCAAATGGCAACGTGACAGGCATTATTGACCGACTTGCCGCCGAAAAACTCGTGTTGCGACAGGCCCCGGCCAGTGATCGCCGCTCCTATATCGTTCGGCTTACGCCGAAGGGCGCATCGCAGTTCTTGGCCATCGCGAAAGCGCATGAAAGCTGGATCGATGAACTGCTGGTGGAGATCGACGCAGTAGAGGCGGAATCGCTTATTGAGCAGCTCGACGGACTTGTCAGGCATGTCCGCAACGGGGAGGTCCGGCCATGAAAATGAAAAATTCAAACCCCATCCGGGCACTGTGGATCTATGAAGGCGCGTCCGGCGTCCAGAAAGGTATTATCGCGCGATCCGTTCTCTCTACCGTTGAGCACTGATATGGCCCCGGCAAAAAAGTATTCTCCGCAACTCGATTGCTCAGCGCACGTCGATACGTTTACACGCGACAACCTGCCGCCGTTCGACCAATGGCCCGATTTGCTGCTCGATCGCCCGCAATTCCAGTATCCGGAGCGCCTCAACGCGGCGGTTGAATTAACCGATCGCATGGTTGAGCGCGGCCACAGTGACCGCATCGCATTGATCGGAAACGGCCGTCGGCGTACCTACAAGGAATTGACTGACTGGTCGAACCGTGTCGCCCACGCGCTGGTCGAGAATTACGGCGTCAAACCCGGCAACCGTATCCTCATTCGTTCCGGCAACAACCCCGCCCTTGTCGCGGCGTGGCTCGCGGCGACCAAGGCCGGTGCCGTGGTCGTTAATACCATGCCGCTGTTGCGCGCGAGCGAGCTCACCAAGATTATCGAAAAGGCGCAGATCGGCCTCGCGCTTACGGACACGCGGATCGCGGACGAGCTGATCGCATGTGCCAAGGACAGCCGTTTCCTCAAGCAGGTGGTCGGCTTCGATGGAACGTCGAACCACGACGCTGAGCTCGATCGCATCGCCCTCGATAAACCGGTGAAGTTTGATGCAGTACCGACGGGGCGCGACGATGTGGCGTTGCTTGGCTTCACGTCAGGCACTACCGGGGAGCCGAAAGCGACAATGCATTTCCATCGCGATCTGCTGATCATTGCAGATGGCTACGCGCGAGAAGTGCTGAACGTGACGCCTGATGACATATTCGTTGGCTCGCCGCCCCTCGCCTTTACGTTCGGGCTAGGCGGACTGGCGATTTTCCCGTTGCGCTTCGGCGCCACGGCGACACTTCTGGAAAATGCATCACCGGCCAATATGATCCAGATCATCGAGAATTATAAGGCGACGATCTGCTTCACCGCCCCGACCGCTTATCGCGCCATGTTGGCGGCGATGGAGCAGGGCGCCGACCTATCCTCGCTGCGCATCGCTGTCTCTGCGGGCGAGACTTTGCCGGCCCCGGTATTCGAGGACTGGCGACGCAAGACCGGCAAGCCGATTCTCGATGGCATAGGCACCACTGAATTACTGCACATTTTTATCACTAATCGCCTCGATGACGCCCATCCAGGCGTCACCGGTCGCCCGGTGACCGGATACGAGGCGAAGATCGTGGACGGCAATATGAATATCGTGAAGCCCGGAAACGTCGGCCGGCTTGCGGTGCGTGGGCCGACCGGCTGCCGCTATCTCGCCGACGCGCGGCAAAAATCCTATGTCTGCGATGGCTGGAATTTGACCGGCGATGCCTACTTTCAGGATGAAAAAGGCCGTTTTCATTTTGCCGCGCGCGCCGACGACATGATCGTCTCAGCTGGCTACAATATTGCCGGACCCGAAGTCGAAAGCGCGCTGCTGTCGCACGC
The DNA here is from genome assembly GCA_036391175.1 of Pseudolabrys sp. Taxonomy (GTDB): domain Bacteria; phylum Pseudomonadota; class Alphaproteobacteria; order Rhizobiales; family Xanthobacteraceae; genus Pseudolabrys. Next base: position 8,690 of record DASWAK010000104.1, on the reverse strand, counting down.
CGATGTGGGGGAATGTGCGGTAATAGGTGCGCCGGATGTTGAACGCGGGCAGATTGTCACAGCTTTCGTCGTTCTTAAGGCCGGCGTCAACGGCGATGCGGCTTGTGTTAAACGACTACAGGACCACGTTAAAGCGGTGATCGCCCCCTATAAATACCCGCGTGCGATCAAGTTTGTCGACGCCTTGCCGAAGACCCAGACAGGCAAAATCCAGAGATTCAAATTACGACAGCAAAGTCAGCTATAACCATAAATGGCTTCGAATTCCTGCAACCGAAAAATTGGTTGGCTCGCGCGCAGGTCGACCGCGCTCCTGCAAACATTATGGCGGTGTTAGCGGAGGCGGGCGGCGAGCCTCGCCATCTCACGTGACTGACCTCGTTAGTCCTGGAGGCTTATCGCCGGGGATCGGCTGCCATTAGGTGCCGACGTTTAACTGAGAATATGATTTCTATTTTAACAAGCTCATTGAATTTTTTCGTAGTCGCCGTGCCGACCAAGGCCGTTCTTGAAACGACCCGCACCTGCTACTCCGTCCTCTGCCAGTGCTTCGCGCCCATTGTACCATTCCTGAATCAACGCCTCGCGTACGCTAAGCCCATGGCTTTTGATGGCGGAGCGTCGATCGGCACGCACACAAACCTGCGGAAAGCGAGCAATTTCCTGCGCGAGTTCTTCGGCTTTCGCACGCGCGCCTCCCTTTGGGGTCACAAATTCACACAAGCCAATATTCAAGCACTCCTCCGCTGGCACTTTTCGCCCTGTGAGTATGATCTCTAAGGCTCGACCTTGGCCAACTATTCGAGGCAAGCGCACAGTACCGCCGTCAATTAGGGGGACACCCCAACGGCGGCAATAGACGCCAAAGTAAGAATCTTTCGCCATGACACGGAAATCACACCATAGCGCTAGCTCCATCCCGCCAGCGACAGCAGGGCCCTCTATTGCCGCAATGATGGGCTTGTCTAATTCAAGCCGAGAGGGCCCCAATGGTCCGCGTGGAATTTCGCCGCCATTGCCGCGCGGCCGTGCCGTCGAGATATCGAGCTCGCCGAGCGGATAATTAACATCGAGCGTACTGACGTATTTCAGATCCCAGCCCGCACAAAACGCGCCGCCCGCGCCATATAAGACTGCAACTGAAGCATCTTTATCGGCATCGAATTCAAGAAAGGCAGCTGTCAGCGCGTCTGCGCTTTTAGGATCCATTGCGTTACGGGCTTCCGGCCGATCGTGAATCACTGTCCAAACCGGCCCCGCTTTCTCGATTCTGACTGCCATATTGGATACCTCCTCAATTCGATCGAGAGACTGCGCTCATAGGGATTTCGGGTCGGCTTCTGACCTGAAAGCAACATATTTGCTCGATAGTTATGGTCAGTGAACTCTCGGCGGTTGCAATTATCAACATGTGGAATCGGCGCGAGTGTGGTTTTTATGCACTAACGAATTTGATGGCTTTGCGGTACAAAGCGCCGCCTTTATACTTTGACTGGGTTGCCTGGAGTTGAAGCGTCGTGAGATTTTCAGTTCGTCTGCTCGTCATAGGTCTTGCGATGTCACTGCTTGGCGGCGGTGTATCGAATAATGCGGCCGCCCAAGGGTCCAGCCAAGTGTGGTCGCTGCAGACTCCGTTTGGAATTATTTATGAGATCATTCCACGCGAAGAGGTGGATTATCCAACCACCCGCCCCGCGGGAACCATCGTCGTCAATACCAGCAAACGGCGGCTCTATTACGTGCTCGGTGGCGGCAAGGCCATCCGCTATGGCATCGCTGTTGGCTTAGAGGGTTATGGTTGGTCGGGAGTCAGCACGGTTTCCGCCAAGCGCGAATGGCCGGACTGGACGCCGACGCCAAGTATCCTGAAACGGTTTCCCAATCTGCCTCGTCACATGGCGGGCGGCCCGGATAATCCGCTTGGTGCGCGGGCACTCTACCTCGGTGGCACGCTGTACCGCATTCATGGAACGAACGAGCCCTGGAAGCTTGGTGGCGGCGTATCTTCAGGCTGCATTCGCCTGTCCAACGATGACATAATCGACCTGTACAATCGTACAAAGATTGGCGCGACCGTAATTGTGCAGCAGTGATGTCTGCGAATTCATTTGCGTCGGGAGCAATCGTTACGGCGATGCTGTCCGTGATGTGTGGGAGTGCATACACCGCCCAGGTCGGCAGTGCTGAGAAAGGTCTCAGGCTCTCGCGCGAGGCGTGCGCGACCTGCCACTTAGTCGTCAAAGCGACGGGCCGCTCCACGAACTCCAACGCACCCACGTTCGCTGCCATCGCGAATACTCCAGGCATGACGAGCGCTGCACTCAGAGTTGCGCTTCAGACATCCCACCGCACTATGCCCAACTTCGTCATCAAAGACGACGATGCCGACAGCGTCATCGCCTACATACTGACTTTGAAAGAAAGCAAATAGCCATCCTACGGAAAGTTTTACGGATCCGATCAATGTCAAATTGGGCGAGCTTTGGCGTTGAGGCGCTGATCGAGACGCCCCATATCGACCACCATCCGCTCGTGCGTGCCGTTGCCAATCTCCTCGATCTCGTCGCGAGCGCTGACCTTGAATTCGATACGTCGGCCATCAACTTTGGTCACTTCCGCGTCTGCAATAATACGGTGGCCAATCGGTGTTGCCGCCAAATGCCGCACGTTAACAAGCGTGCCAACCGCGCTCTCACTCGTGTCGAGATAACCGCGTACGGCGTTGAGCGCGGCATTCTCCATGGCAGTCACCATCATCGGCGTGGCGAATACGGGCGGCAGCGCTGCGTCCTTGAATTGATTGGCCAGGTGTGCCGGCGTGACGCGCAGTGTGTAGGTGCCTTTTGCTCCGATAGGAATCGGGCGCATTGCATTAGTTCCCTGTGCCGGGGACATGATTAATCGCTGGCGCCAGGATGACCAGCAGAATTCCGCATAGCGCGATTGGCAGGAAAGCCATGCTCGCAATGCCAGTCAGGTCCCAGGCGAGTCCACTGATGACCGGCACGATTACCGCGCAGCTGTAACTAATGGTGAACATGGCGGCGGTGACGCGATGTACATCGTCGGGCGGGCTGAGCAGTGGCGGCAGCGCCAGAACCAGAATCAGGATTGCGGCGGCAGCGAAGCCTTGTAGCGTGGCAGCCGCGACAACCCAAGCGCCGGTGCCGAACACGATGCCGCCGGTCGCGAGCACGCACAGAAGCCCGCACACGACGTAGGGCCAGGCCTTGCGTTCCAGCCGGCTGGCGAAGCCGAGCAGGAGGAAGGAGGCCGGCAGCTGGCCGGTATTGAGGCCCGATAGGGCAGCGCTAATCCACTCGCTTTGTCCGCTGTTCCTCATGTAGTCGGGAATGAAGGCATTGGTCGCAAAATACGTGGCATTGATTGTGCCGAGCATGATGCCGAGCCGCCAGATCAGCGTGTGGTGCCAATCGGGCCACCACCGGCGCCGCATCGGCGTCGATTCATTTGTTATCGGCGGCGGTGCGAATAACATTACAATGATGGCGATGATTGTGACTGGAAGGCTCCAGACTACGAAGCCCCATTGCCAGCTGCCTCCGGCAAGCGGCAGCACCAGCGGAAGCATCAGCGCCACTGGCAGGATTTCGCCGATCAGCAGGCCGTTGGTATAGACGGCAGTGGCGAATCCTATGCGGTTCGGCAGCCAGGCGCGAACGGCCGGCGGCATCGTCACCTGCATGACGGCGACACCTGCCCCCATGGCGATGGTCATGCCATAGAGCCAAGCCACGTCTGGCAGAGCGCCGCGCAGTGCGCCGCCAATTGCGGTGAGCGCAAGCCCGACCGCCAATGCGCCGCGGATGCCGAGCCGGGCAACTAGCAGCGAACCCGGCACGGCTGCGAAGGCGAACAGCATCGATGGCAATCCGGTCAAAATACCGATCTCGGTGGCACTCAGACTGAACTGATCATGGATGAGCGGGATGACGGGTGGCACAGCCAAGATTGTCAGCCGGAGAGCGATGCCGGCGAGCCAGAGCAGCAGAAGCGAAGTCAGTAGATGCGCTTGCGAGGGTGCCCCAATCGGACTGCTGTTCATGAATGATGCCGATTCTGCGAGTTCGAATGCCCGGCGAGTTCTCGGCGCACCAAATCCAGCACAGAATCGATTTTGGAATTGAATTTGATCCCGCGAATATTGAACGCAGCGGCCGCGGCCATGTCATCATCTTTGTCGCCAATCAGGAAACTCGCACCGATATCGATCGGCCATTCGCTCGCCGCCTGTTCCAGCATTCCGGGGCCAGGCTTTCGGCAACGGCAACGCACCGCCAATGGCTTGATGGTGCCATCGGGATGATGTGGACAATAGTAGAACGCGTCGATATGGGCGCCATGCGACGCAAGGCTCTCCTGCATATGAGCGTGGAATGACTTCACCGTTGCTTCGTCATAGTAACCACGTGCAATACCGGATTGATTTGTGATGACCAATACGTAGTACCCGGCCTCGTTCAATAGCCGCACCGCTTCTTGCGCTCCGTCGATCCATTCAAACTGTTCGAGCCTGTGGGTGTAGCCGTGGTCGACATTGAGGACGCCGTCGCGATCGAGAAAAGCTGCCGGGTGCTGCGCGCTGGCTTTATTGGAGGGAGTCATCGCGAGGGCTTTTTTGCGGGGTCGATCATTTGGTCAAGGGCCTGCGAAGCGATGTTAATTGTCGGCGACAGTTTCGGTGCCGCCCGCTTGGGCACTCGAGCTTATTCTTAGGCCGCTCACGATCCACACGATTCCGCCCACCAATCCAACAATGAAGGTCGTGGCGCCGAAAAGTATCGATAGGGTTAGACCGTCACTCTCGGCAAGGCCGGCATAGGCGAAGGCTGCGATCATGCTGCTCTCGCGAACGCCCCAGCCGGCGATCGATATCGGAATGGTTGAAATCAGTAATACTGGCGGCAGGAGGATTAGAACCTGTGCGAAGCCGACGGGCGCAGCGATAGCCTTTATACAACACCAGGCCGCAGCAATGGTGAGCAAATGAATTGCAACCGAATATGCGAAAATAACGCTGCAGGCGCGACGCGAGCCGCAAAGTGATGCAGCCACTCGTGAAGCAGCCGATAAATGTCGTGCAAGCGGCCATCGATCGAGCCATTGCCAAAAGTGTGTCCCGATCAGCAAGAAGATCGACGTGCCCGCGACCGCGCCGCAACCGATCATCAACAGGACCGCACGTGCGATCGGATCGTGAATGAGTTCAAACGTCCACGGCAGGCATGCAATGACAATGAGTACCAACACGAATACACCCACAATTCGGTCAATCAGTACTGAATAGGTCGCAATCGCCCAGCCCGCGCCCTTGCGTGCAAGAAACCATATACGCGCGCTGTCGCCGCCAATCGTCGATGGTAGGACCTGATTGAAAAATGTGGCGATAAAACTGAATTGCAATGCCGCCCTAAAGACTAAATTTGTGCCACATGCAGCGGCAATCTCCTGCCAACGGGCGGCAAGCAGTGCGACTTGAATCATCAGGAGCAAAAGCGCGAGAGCAATCCAACCGGACTCGAGCCGGGCCAGCCGTTCGGCGAGCGCGCCAACATTAACCCATCGCAGTGAGAGATAGAGCAAAAGAATGGAGGTTGCCGCCTTGGCAAGAAATAGAAGCGTGCGGCGCATCGGCGCAATGTCCTTCAGCGCGATTACTTGGGCGGCGGACGGCTTCGCACGACCCATACGCTGACGCAAGTGGACGGTCGTTAACGCCGAACACGTCCCGCGCTTGACCCGGGACCGGCACCTGTCAAGTCTGACTGGCCCAGTATCGCGCGTGAATTGATGTAAAACGCGTCCTGTCCAGAACTAAACGATACTTTTGACTAACCGTCGTTCATATCAATTTGCTGACATGATAGAAGATATAGGATCAAATCGAGGTACCCGATGCATCTACAGCAGCGAATTCTGGTGACCGGCGGCGCAGGATTTCTCGGCTCGCACCTTTGCGAGCGGCTGCTCGCCGAGGGCGGAGATGTTCTTTGTGCCGACAATTTTTTCACCGGCACCCGTACAAATATCGAGCATCTTCTGGACCATAAGCATTTCGAACTGACGCGGCACGACGTCACATTCCCGCTCTACGTCGAGGTTGACGAAATATACAACCTCGCATGTCCTGCTTCGCCGATTCATTACCAGCGAGATCCAGTGCAGACAACAAAGACCAGCGTGCATGGTGCCATCAACATGCTCGGACTGGCGAAGCGGGTGAAAGCGAAGATTCTTCAGGCGTCAACTTCGGAAGTCTATGGCGATCCAAATGTACATCCACAACCTGAAGAGTACTGGGGCCACGTCAACCCGGTCGGGCCGCGATCCTGTTATGATGAAGGCAAGCGCTGTGCGGAGACACTGTTTTTTGACTATTGGCGTCAGCACAATTTGCGCATAAAGGTCGCGCGCATATTCAACACATATGGCCCGCGTATGCATCCAAACGACGGGCGCGTGGTATCGAATTTTATTGTCCAGGCCCTACTTGGCCGCGATCTGACAGTCTACGGTGACGGCACGCAGACGCGGTCGTTCTGCTATGTGGACGATCTTATCGACGGGCTGGTGAAATTGATGGCGACGAGAGATCAGATCACCGGTCCAATTAACATTGGCAATCCGACTGAATTCTCAATGCTCGAGCTTGCCAGCACGGTCATTGAAATGACTGGCTCACGTTCACGTGTTGTGCACCGTTCATTGCCTGAGAATGATCCACGACAACGACGTCCGGATATCTCGCGTGCACAGGAGCTATTGTCTTGGACGCCTCGCACCGAGTTGAAAGAAGGATTAATCCGCACGATCGCATATTTCGAAAAGCTGCTAACGGAGAAAGACGTGCGGGCGGTCTTGATTGCCGAGTAAATGACCTGACCACGAGGATCATTTCTGACCTACGGTTTGCTTGAGAAAGACCGTGTCTTCATGCGGGACCAGCGCGGTTAAATTGGTTGTTGCCCGTCCTTCGAAATTTGCTAGCTAAGTAATTGGAAAACGGCCCAATTAACCCGTTTGGGGGATGAAAGGCCGGGCCGCGACAGTTTGCTACTATATTTGCGCGTTCCAACGACAAGGGGACCAATTGAATATCGCATCGACCAAAGCGGCGCCGTCCGGTCCGAGCTGCGCGAAGACTGCTGATGTGACTGTGGCCGGCGCTGGCCACGTCGGCGTCCCTCTTGTGTCCGCCTTTGCCGAGGCAGGGTTGACGGTCAACGTCAATGATCTCAATGAGTCTGCACTCGCGACGCGGAGATCCGGCAAGCTGCCGTTCATCGAGCATAGCGCAGCGTCGCTGCTGGCAAAAGCGCTGGCCAGCAACAGGCTACTCTTCATGGGAGAACCGTGGCCGATGTGTGGGGCTTTCTCAAGAATGCGAATGTTGTGTACTGAGCATGGCACCGCGTACCGATACCGTCATGCCCGTCTATAAAGACGGGAACATCCCGCCGAAGCCCATGCGGCTTTGCCCGTGTTGGAAGACCACGAAATGATTTGGCCTCTGAAACTGACATCGCGCCAAGTTCTGATCGTATTACACGATCTTTTGGCCACCACCGCTGCGATTGTCGTCACATTTTTCATGCGCTTCGAGGGTGCTGCCCTTGATGAACGGTTGCGCGCGCTCCAGCTATTTCTTCCGTTTTTTTTGATCTACGCCGCGGCTGTCTATTTCATCATCGGCTTGCACCGTAACAAGTGGCGCTTCACGTCTGTCCCGGATCTCTACAACCTCTTTCGCGCATCGACCGTCCTTGCCATTTCGCTGCTCGCCCTCGACTACGTTCTGGTGGCGCCCAATTTCTACGGCACGTTTTTTTTCGGAAAAATTTCCATTCTGCTGTACTGGTTCCTGCAAATGTTTTTTCTCGGCGGCTTGCGAATCGTCTACCGCTACTTCCACTATGCGCGAACACTCCAGCGCGTGAAGATCGCAGACGCGACGCCCACGTTAGTCCTCGGTCGCGCCGCGGACGCAGAAGTATTGTTGCGCGGAATTGAAAGTGGCGCAGTGAAAAAGATTTGGCCGGTTGGCGTGCTCTCGCCCTCGTCTGCTGATCGAGGACAGTCGATCCGCGGCATTCCGGTGCTAGGCGATACCGATGATCTTGAAAAAGTCGTGTCCGATCTGGAGACTGGGGGCAACCGTGTGACACGGCTCGTGCTGACACCTTCAGCCCTCACGCCCGAAGCGCGCCCGGAAGGGATTTTGATGCGCGCCCGTAGGCTCGGCTTGAGCATGAGTCAACTGCCGTCGCTTGATGCCGAGGGACCTGCCGTCCAACTGGCGCCAGTGGCAGTCGAGGATCTGCTGCTGCGGCCTAGCGTCAAGATCGACTACCGCCGGCTTGAGGATTTCACCAGCGGCAAGGCAATCGTCGTGACCGGGGGCGGTGGCTCGATTGGCGCAGAAATCTGCGAGCGCATCGTCACATTTGGTGCCGCTCGGCTCCTAGTGATCGAACACTCCGAACCCGCACTGCATGCTGTCCTGGAATCTCTTGCGGCCAAACAAACCGCGGCGGAAATCTCCGGGCGTATTGCCGACATTCGCGATCGAGAGCGGATCATGAGGCTCATCGCTCAATTCAAGCCAGATATTGTTTTCCATGCCGCGGCGCTAAAGCATGTGCCAATGCTAGAGCAAGATTGGGATGAGG
>DASWAK010000103.1:0-6534 GCA_036391175.1 Pseudolabrys sp. | reverse complement strand
TGGTTACTCCGGCTTTGGCGCAGGTGATCGAAGCCGGCATTATGTTGCCGCCACCAGCGGCGGCGCGTTTCAACTCTTTCAGAGCATCAGCAACAGCCGCATTGTCGCGCGCCGCGCGCCACGCCTTGAGCCGCTCGATCTGCCCACGTTCGGCGTCCTCCGACACGGTCAGGATAGCGTCGGCGGCACCCGACAAAGGCGAAGGCTCGCTTTCGAGATATTTGTTGACGCCCACCACAATCTGTTCGCCGCGTTCGATCGCTTCCAGCCGGGCCGTGTTCGACTCGACCAACTGCTGTTTCATGTAGCCCGTATCGACTGCCGCAACAGCGCCGCCCATTTCTTCAATGCGTTTTAGTTCTTCTTTGGCCTGACACTTTAGCTCGTCGACCTTGCGCGCTATCTCGCCTGAACCGTCGAAAACATCACCGTAGTCGAGCAGATCCGTCTCATAGGCAAGAATCTGTTGCATGCGCAGCGACCATTGCTGGTCCCATGGCCGCGGCAAACCAAGCGCTTCATTCCAGGCTGGCAGTTGCACAGCGCGCGCGCGCGCATTTTTGGACAACGTTACCGCCAGCATCTCTATGAGAATGCGCGCCACATTGTTTTCAGGCTGCGGTTCGGTCAGTCCGAGCGAGTTAACCTGAACGCCGTAGCGGAAAAGCCGTTGTTTGGCGTCAGTGATCTTATAACGCTCGTGCGTGATTTCGTCCCATAGCTCGGTGAAGGCGCGCATCTTGCACAATTCAGTGATGAAACGCAGACCGGCGTTGACGAAGAATGATATGCGTCCGACCACTTCGCCGAACTTATCCGGCGGAACCTCCCCCGAAGCCTTCACGGTATCGAGCACAGCAATCGCAGTGGCGAGCGCGAAAGCGAGTTCCTGCACCGGCGTCGCCCCTGCTTCCTGCAAATGATAGGAACACACATTGATCGGATTCCATTTCGGAATTTCTTTTGTTGTGAATATAATCACGTCCTTGATCAGCCGCATCGAAGGCGCCGGCGGGAATACATAAGTTCCGCGCGACAGATATTCCTTGATGATGTCGTTCTGAATGGTGCCTTGCAGTGCGGTGCGCGGCGCGCCCTGCTCGTCGGCGACCGCGATGTAAAGCGCCATCAGCCACGCCGCCGTGGCGTTGATGGTCATCGAGGTGTTCATAGTGTCGAGCGGGATGCCGTCAAACAGCGCGCGCATATCCCCGAGATGGCAGATCGGCACGCCGACTTTGCCAACTTCGCCTTTGGCCAGCACGTGATCGGAGTCGTAACCGGTCTGGGTCGGCAGATCGAAGGCGACCGAAAGACCGGTCTGCCCCTTGGCGAGGTTCTTGCGGTAAAGCGCATTAGAATCCGCGGCCGTCGAATGGCCGGCATAAGTGCGGAAGATCCACGGCTTATCGCGTTGGGTTTTGTCGCGCATGGGTGCCTGACAGCGACAGTTTGGCCCAGCAGTTGCTGCAACGCAACATCGACAGCCGAGCCGGGTAATTCAGCCCAGCCAGCGGTCCGTCAGCGTTTAGCCCAGCGAAAAACGGGGTTTAAGCCCGCTTCACCAACCCAATAACGAATAGCAAGATCACAGCGCCGATGGTCGCGTTGATGATCGAGGCGATAAGACCACCGCCAATCATGATGCCGAGATATCCAAGCAACCAAGTACCAATGAAGGCGCCGACGATACCAACAATGATATTGCCGACCAGGCCAAAACCGACCCCTTTGACGATAAGGCCAGCGAGCCAACCGGCGATCGCGCCGACGATGACCAGGATAATCAATGCTTCCAGTGCCATGGCGTTCTCCCCCAAATTCGCAGCACGCCCCCGGTGGCGCCCGCGATCGGTGCGATTGAACACCAAAGCTGTGCCCGCGTCGACGGCTTGCGTGTACACAACGGCGATGTCGGGATAGATGCGTTTCCCATCCGGCAGCCGATTAGCAGGGCAACGGCCGGCGTGGAGAGCGCCAACAATGTCGGTATTCTATTCCTTGAGCAGTCGTGTCGCACTTGCGACAGACTTACATGCAGAATGCAATTCTCAGCAATGCAAGGTCACGCCGCGGTACAGCGCAAAAACCAAAAGCGCCAAGCATTATAATTTCAATCCGCCGAGTGGGTAAAATCCGGTGACCGCCATTCGGTGACGGTCGTCAGGGCTGCGCCCAACGCCACCATTCGAAACATCACCAGAATGATTTCGGGGCCGTAGGGTTTGGGCAAGCGGCGCCCCAAGGCAAGGAAACTAAAGAGCGCCCACTGCCGAATCACGCTCAATCGCTCCGAATGCGGCGCACGGCAAAGCATGCGATAGGCACGATTATCGCGAGACCGAATGTGAGGCTACCGTGCAGATCCCCCACAGGGTCATCAGCGGCAGCAAGATTCGGGGCGGGTACTGCACATAGAGACCCGCAACACCCGCGGCGACGAGCCACGGCATGGCGGTGCGTCCACCATCCGTCCAGTTCGGCGAAATGATCTGTTCGGACATCCGCGTCTGGCATCGTTCTCGGCCCGCTAGGCCGCTGCACATTGCAAAACCCTTAAACGCCCAGCCGGGAATATTGCCTTGGGATTCCAACCGGGCACTAAAATACTGTCACACCAACAATTTTAGCTGCCACGAAGGTTTTGTTGCGATGCAACATGATTTGCGCCAGACTGTTGTCAGGGCAGGGAGAACGTCGATGCCAGCTGTCGCGAAAGCGAGAAGTGTTGCTCCGCTTAAGGATCTTTATGGAATAGGCGAGATTCCGCCGCTCGGTCATGTGCCGGAAAAGATGCACGCCTGGGTGATCCGTAAGGAGCGGCACGGTCCTCCCGAAACATCATTCCAGCTCGAAGTCGTGCCGACCTGGCCAATCGGCGACGATGAGGTCCTCGTTTATGTGATGGCGGGCGGCGTCAACTACAACGGGGTTTGGGCCGGGCTCGGCATTCCAATCTCACCTCTCGACGGCCACAAGCATCCGTTCCACATCGCCGGCTCCGACGCATCGGGCGTGGTCTGGGCGGTCGGCACCAAAGTGAAGCGTTGGAAGGTCGGAGACGAGGTCATCGTCCACTGCAATCAGGACGACGGTGATGACGAAGACTGCAATGGTGGCGATCCATTGCTGTCCCCATCGCAACGCATCTGGGGCTACGAGACACCTGACGGTTCGTTTGCGCAGTTCTGCCGCGTGCAGTCGCGGCAGCTCATGCACAAGCCGAATCATCTCTCCTGGGAAGAGTCGGCCTGCTACACGCTCACGCTTGCGACTGCTTACCGGATGCTATTCGGTCACGCACCGCACACGCTCAGGCCTGGCGACAATGTGCTGGTGTGGGGCGCTTCGGGCGGCCTCGGCGTATTCGGCGTCCAGCTCGTGGCCGCGTCCGGTGCGAATGCCATCGCGGTCGTGTCGGATGAATCGAAGGCCGAATATGTTCTCAATCTTGGCGCCAAGGGCGTGATCAATCGCAAGGACTTCAAGTGTTGGGGTCAGATGCCTGCGGTGAATTCGCCTGAGTTCAACGACTGGACGAAGGAAGCGCGCCGCTTCGGCAAGGCGATCTGGGATATCACAGGTAAACGGGATGTCGATATTGTATTCGAACATCCGGGCGAACAGACATTTCCAGTTTCCTGTCTCGTCGCAAAGCGTGGTGGCATGGTCGTCTTCTGCGCTGGAACCACCGGCTACAACCTCACTTTTGATGCGCGGTACGTCTGGATGCGCCAGAAGCGTATTCAGGGCTCACATTTCGCTCACCTCAAGCAAGCCTCGCAGGCGAACCGTTTTGTGCTTGAGCAGCGCATCGATCCCTGCATGAGCGAGGTGTTCGCCTGGGATAAAATCCCACTCGCGCATATGAAGATGTGGAAGAACGAGCATCCGCCCGGCAATATGGCCGTGATGGTGAATACACCGCGCGCCGGCTTAAAAACATTCGAAGACGCGCAAGAGGCGTCGCGCGGCTAGCGTTCCTTTATGCGCGCCTGGGCGATGGCTGAATTTAATTCACCGCCATAGATAAATATCGACGCGCACACATAGAGAAACACCAGCGCGACCATCGCCGATGCCAGGCCGGCATACATTGAGACATAAGCAAAGGCGTAATTGGCGAGATAGCGGCCGAAAACGGCGCCGCTGATCACCCACAACAAGAGCGTAGTGAGGATTCCTGGCGCGATCTCGCCGAAGGAACGTCGGCCCGCCGGCAGCCAAAGATGCACGATCATCAGTGCAACCACTAGCACAGCAATAGCGACTGCATAACGTGCGAAAGTGATTAGGTCTCCGAATTGCTCCAGCGCCGGCACATATTTCGTAAGCTTTGAAAGGATCAAAGGCGCCAATACCACGAGAAATGAAAACGCCAGGATCGCCACTGCGCCCACCAACACATAGACGATCGATTCAAGCCGCAGCAGCCACCATGAACGTAGCTCCTTGAGGTCGTAGGCGCGGTTGAGTCCGATGCGCAGGCTCTCTACGCCACTGGAAGCGAAATAGAGCGCGAACAGTACACCGAGAGTCAGCACATCGCCGCGCGTCGACGTGAGTACACCAGTGATATCGAGAGCGATCGGTGCGGCAACTTGGCTTGGCCAAGCTTCCAGCAAGATGCGCGCGGCTTCGTCGGCCAGTTCCTTCGAACCAAAGAAAAATCCGGCGAGCGCGGTGACCACGATCAGAAATGGAAACAGAGCCATCAGCGCGGACAATGCAATATGGCTCGCGATCGCCCAACCGTCGTCCGCGTTGAAATGCCGAAAGGCGTCGGCTGCAAGTCGAAATGACCGCTTAAGAACGCGCAATAGATGCTCCCGCAGGCGGCAGTCACTCAAATCGTCTATTGTCGCGGGCTTTGCAAGCCCGTTCTTGCCATACTCGGCTTTGCGAGAGAAAAACTACGCCGCTTGTACGTTGTTGAGGAACTGACGTACTTGTGCTTCCAGGTCCTCGGCTTCTACTACGACTGAGTCGGCGAGGTCCTTGACACCCGCGGCTGTGGACCGGGCATCGCTCGTTACGCCGGTGCGTCTGCTCCGACGCAGGCTTCGCCCGAAACGCGACTGACCTCTTCAGCTATTGACGCTATCGCCGAGATCTGTTGATCGACGGGTGCGGCGAAGGCCATTGTCGAAAAAGCCTGCAACCGGGATGAGTGCCAGGACATGCGGGTGCGCACCGAAATCGAGCCGAGCATCCGCGCCAGTCGGTTGAGCGGATGTGATAGATCGATGGAGCGCATGCAGCTGGCCCCGTCTCGCCAGCGGCAGGCGCACTGCGCAGCGATGTAAGCCAGAAATAGTGAATTTTTATAGCAATTTACATTACGTATGGTCCTGCCAAGCCGCAATAAGACACGGATTTCCTTGGCGCTTTGCTTTTGTGCACTGCATGCGTAGTGTCGTTACCGCCGCCGACGTTAGCGAGAATTTGATGGCAATCGCCGCTTCCCGACCTGTTGGGGAAAATGATCTGGTCGAACTCGCCCAAGAGACGAGTGCGGCCCTCGATGCCCTGCTGGCCGATGCATTGGCCAAGGTGCGCGAGCGGGTGTTGGTGGAAGGCCATGTGGTCGGCCGGTTGCTCGACCGCGAGCAACGCGCAACCCATGGGCTGGCCTGGTTCGCGACATATGTAGTGGCCGTGCGTCAACTGGCCGCCTATGCTGCGCGCATGGCCGGCGACGGCACACTGGGAGAAGCCGAGGAACTGCTCGTTCGTATTGGTCTGGGAGAATATCTCGCGCAGATCGCGGGTGGCATTCCAATGAGTCAGGGCGAAGTGGTGCGGCCGTCCGATCTCGGTTTGTCGGCCGCGCAGGTGGCCGCGCGCATCGATGCGGTTGAGGGTCTCATCGGCGACGGTAACAACGCCGAGCGGCGCTCCCGCCTGGTCGAATTGATCCGCACCAACCACAATGCCACGGTCGGTGTTTGCGGACTGGATGAGACGCTGGAATCGATCCGTGAGGAAATGCGCAAATTTGCCGACAGCGAAGTGATCGGAAATGCACAAGGCTGGCATCTCACCAACAGCTACATTCCGCTTGATGTTATCGCACAGATGTCCGAACTCGGCGTGTTCGGCCTCACCATTCCTGAAGAATTCGGGGGCATGGGACTTGGCAAGGAATCCATGTGCGTGGTCTCCGAAGAACTTTCACGCGGCTACATCGGCGTCGGCTCGCTCGGGACGCGCTCGGAAATTGCCGCTGAATTGATCCTCGGAAGCGGCACTGCTGCACAAAAGGAAAAATGGCTGCCAAAAATTGCAGCCGGCGAAGTCCTGCCGACCGCCGTGTTCACTGAGCCGAATACGGGTTCGGATCTTGCCTCGATCAAGACCCGGGCGGTGCGCGACGGCGACGTCTATAAAGTTTACGGCAACAAGACCTGGATCACCCATCCGGTGCGCGCCGATCTGATGACGCTACTCGTGCGCACCAATCCGAAAGAAACCGGCCATCGCGGCCTGTCGATGCTGCTTGCCGAAAAGCCGCGTGGCGACGATAAGGATCCA
>DASWAK010000102.1:0-1695 GCA_036391175.1 Pseudolabrys sp. | reverse complement strand
TTTGAGCGGGTACGATGCAGTCTCATGAGCCAAGGGGCGGACATGAGGCGGCGCGAGTTCATCACGCTTATCGGTGGTGCAGCGTCGTGGCCACTCGCGGCGCGCGCGCAACAGTCCGAGCGTGTGCGGCGGATTGGCGTACTTGAGAACAAAGCCGCCACCGATCCGGAATCACCTAAAGAAATGACGGCCTTACTCGGTGGGCTTCAGGAACGAGGCTGGACACTGGGTGGCAACTTGCGGATCGAGTATCGCTGGGGTGCCGGCGATGCAAACCTTTATCGCAAATACGCTGCGGAATTGGTCGCTCTTGCGCCTGACGTTATTCTGGCCGTTGGCGGCACGACCGTCGGTGCATTGCAACAGGCGACCCGCACCGTGCCGATCGTGTTCGTGGAAGTTACCGATCCAGTCAACCGTGGCTTGGTCGCGAGCTTGGCACGGCCGGGCGGCAACGCCACGGGATTTACCCAGTTCGAATTCAGCATTGCAGGAAAATGGCTGGAACTGCTCAAGCAAATCGCACCGCGCGTGACGCGAGCCGCTGTCATTCGGGATCCCAGCCAATTTTCCGGGATCGGTGAGGCTGCCGCCATCCAGACCATGGCGCCGTCACTGGGCGTAGAAGTCAGCCCGGTCGATGCGCGCGACGTCAGCGAGATCGAGCGCGCCATAACTTTAATCGCGCGCGACTCCAATGGCGGCCTGATCGTGACGGCGAGTGCCTCGGCGGTCCGCCACCGCGAATTGATCATAACTCTGGCGGCACAACACCGGCTGCCCGCTGTTTATTATTTCCGCTATTATGTCACCAGCGGTGGCCTGATCTCCTACGGCCCAGATCCGGTAGACCCATTCCGGCGCGCGGCCGACTATGTTGATCGCATCCTCAAGGGTGAAAAGGCAGCTGACCTTCCGGTCCAAGTCGCGACCAAATACGAACTGGTGATCAATCTCAAGACCGCGAAGGCCCTCGGCCTCACAATTCCGCCGGCAGTACTTGCTCGCGCCGACGAGGTGATCGAGTGAATAGCGGACATCCCCAAGAGCGAGCCGCCGGTCGAACGCCTGCTCGCCGTTAGGACTAGCGTTTGAACTATGAGTATTGAACCGCGGCCCGCTGAGTATGGTGCTTGGAATCCGGGTTTGGAATCGCAGTTGCCGCGAGAGTATTTGCCACTCTCGACAATGTTCAAGAGCGAGAACGTTTCAACCAGCATCACGAAAGCGCAGGACCTGAGCGACTACTGTGGTCTGCCTGTGCATGAACTTGTCGCGTTTCGCGCCGAGCGATTGGTTGTGCACGAATTGCTCATTCACGTGACCACCGGTCTTTCTGTCCCGGACAGTGGAGACTACGAGGACTTAGGCCGAAGCTTTCGTGAAATAACTACAACGATTCTCAATCGATATATTGCACCCCATCGAGCGGAATTAGCACAAGTTTTCGAGCAGTTGAGAAGCGCAGCTTCTGTCATGATCGAGTGTGAGCTTGCAAAAGCGTTCGCCGACCCGAGACCGGCGGTCGAAGCCGATCAAGGATGGCGCCGACTATTCGCCTTTGGCAAGCCAAAAAAAAGACCGCTCGTTTCGATGGAGACTGCCGCAGAGCGCGACCGACGAATTGTTTCTGAATGGCGGAAAAAATCGGAAACAGCGAACAACCGGTTGGAGGAAGCCTGTTTTGATGCATTG
>DASWAK010000101.1:0-2241 GCA_036391175.1 Pseudolabrys sp. | reverse complement strand
CGCGGCGCCTCGGCGCTTATAGCAGGGTGGCAAGCGCGCTCAATCCGAACCCGGCCTTTTACCAAAAATTAAGTTATATCAATGTCTTAGAGACAATAGCAGGAGGTCTTGCAGGCCCAAAGGTGGCCACCATATCAAGTATGCGCAGGCCTTGTGGCTGTGCACGGCTAGGTCTGGCCATTCGGCAGGCCGCCGCATGTCGCTCAACGAAGGAGGATATGCCATGCGAACTTTCGATCTTGCTCCCCTTTATCGTTCGACCGTCGGCTTCGACCGACTCTTTTCGATGTTGGACGGATTCGAATCCGCTCCGGGCTACCCGCCCTATAACATCGAGCGCACCGGTGAGAACGATTATCGCGTCACCGTTGCCGTCGCTGGCTTCGGCGAGAATGACCTTTCGATCGAGGCGAAAGAGAACACGCTGACGATCAAAGGCAACAAGCAGGTCAAGGAAGAACAGAGTGGCGAGGTGCTCTATCAGGGCATCGCAGCACGCGCTTTTGAGCGCGTCTTCCAGCTGGCCGACCATGTCCAGGTCAAGAACGCGAGTCTCGAGAATGGATTACTGCACGTCGATCTCGTGCGCGAAATCCCCGAGGCAAAGAAGCCGCGCCAGATCCCGATCGGCAACGGCAAAACCAAGGCTCAGGTGATCGAGACCAAAGCGGCTTAAGCCAGGCCAAGTTACGAGACGGCAGCGCCCCGGAATTCCGGGGCGCTTTCGTTATACGCCAGGCCGGCCGCCGTCGTTGCCTTTGCTAGGCTCTGTGGCGCTATTTGCCGGCCCCCACGTCGCAATGCCATTGCGCAAATTTCCCGTCCGTGGTCCTGTTCTTGCTGGGTTCAGAAGCCGCGGCGCAACAAAAGGCAAGGTTCCATCTATTCCGGCGTGGACCAGCCTTGTACGGCGCGGCAAAATTTGGCATGGTCTATTAGGACAGTAATGCTGTCCTAATAGCGGTGGCCTCGGTGGCAGCCTTTTTGAAGCGGGCAGACATCGGTGGCGCCCAACTGGGAGCGGCCACGGGCGGCGACAAGCTGAACAAAGGTTGTCCCTTCTCGAGATCAGTTGCGCGTTGACCGCGAGCGCCAGGGCCTCGCGGATGTTGTGGGTACGCTGGAGCATCAGCCGCACCGGCGAGGCAGGATGAGATGAGCGAGGAGAAGCGCAGCGCAAGAATCGCGGGACGCGGCTCGACCGCAGATCCAGGCACGCCGCTCGCGCAGGGTCTCTATGATCCGGCGCTCGACAAGGATTCGTGTGGCGTTGGCTTCATCGCCGACATCAAGGGCCGCAAGTCACACCAACTCATCGAAGATGGGTTGCGCATTCTCTGCAATCTCGAACATCGCGGTGCGGTTGGCGCTGATCCGCGCATGGGCGACGGCGCCGGCATACTCGTGCAGATCCCGCATAAGTTCTTCGTCAAGAAAACGGCAGAGCTTGGTTTCAAATTGCCGAAGGCCGGCGAATACGCGGTTGGCTACCTGTTCATGCCAATGGACACAAACTGGCGCCAGATTGTGCGTGACATCTACGCCGAGGTGATCGCGCGCGAAGGGCTGACGCTTCTAGGTTGGCGCGATGTGCCGACCGACAATTCGACGCTCGGTGAATCGGTCAAGCCGACCGAGCCGAAGCACATGCAAGTGTTTATCGGCCGTGGCAAGAAGAAGTTCTCCGAGGATGAGTTTGAGCGTAGGCTCTACATCCTGCGCAAGTCGATCTCTAACGCGATCTACCGTCGCCGTGAACGCCGCACAGCGGGCTATTACCCGGTGTCGATCTCCTGTCGCACGGTGATCTACAAGGGCATGTTCCTGGCCGATCAACTCGGCAAATACTATCCCGACCTACACGATCCGGATTTCGAGAGCGCGCTCGCGCTGGTGCACCAGCGATTCTCGACCAACACCTTCCCGACCTGGTCGCTGGCACATCCATACCGCTACATCGCGCACAACGGTGAGATCAACACGCTGCGCGGCAACGTCAACTGGATGGCGGCGCGGCAGGCATCGGTCTCTTCGCCGCTGTTCGGCAAGGACATCAACAAGCTGTGGCCAATCTCCTACGAAGGCCAGTCCGATACCGCTTGCTTCGACAATGCACTCGAATTCCTCACGCAAGGCGGCTACTCGCTTGCCCACGCGATGATGATGATGATTCCAGAAGCCTGGGCAGGCAATCCGCTGATGGATGAGGATCGGCGCGCCTTTTACGAATACAACGCCGCG
>DASWAK010000100.1:0-7884 GCA_036391175.1 Pseudolabrys sp. | reverse complement strand
CCGCCGCGCCAAGATTGAGGCCATTGAGCATGCCGGCGATGTCAGCTGCCGAAGGCTTGCCGGCGATGTCGACCAGCAGGCGACGTATCGCCGCCGGTTTCGTCGCGGCAACGTCCTCGATGTCCATGCCACCTTCGGTGGAGAACAGGATCAGCGGCTTGCGCGCTGTAACGTCGTGCAAAACAGCAGCGTAAAACTCGTGCGCGATATCGGCCTGTTCTTCGACCAGCAGCCGCTCTACTGTGTAATCGCCTATGCGCATGCCGAGGATTTGTCCGGCGGCTTCCCTGGCTTCGTCAGGCGTAGCGGCGAGCTTGATGCCTCCCGCCTTTCCACGTTTGCCTGTGGGCACCTGCGCCTTGATGACAGAGCGGCCGATATTCGTCGCCGCCACGGCGGCTTCCGCGGCGGTGATGCAGACGACGCCGCGCAGCACCGGAATTCCAGCCGGCGAAAGAATCAATAATTTGGCCGCGTGTTCCTCGAAGTTCATCTATTCACCACGGCGTCATTCCGTGATGGCACGTGCCACAGTCGTGTCATGCCGGGCCTCGCTACGCTCGCCCGGGACGACAACGATGGAACCTGCGCGCAAGTCATGCGTCACTTCCCGTATTTCTTCCAATACGTGCCGAACAACGTTTCCTCGCTCGGCTTGTCCTCGGGAATGGTGGTGACGAGGTGGGTGATGTTGAGGAAGTGCCTGTAGTTCAGGTTGTCCGTGATGCTGTTGCCGCCCCAGGTGCCGCAGCCCATGCTGAGCGTAAAGTTCAACCCGGTATCGAATCCGCCACCGTTGGCAAACGTGTGCGCCTGATTAATCAAGACGCGCACCACGTCAGAGCACTCCGCAAGCACACGGCCGCGGCTCATATCTTTGGTGTGCAGGCCGACCGAA
Source organism: Pseudolabrys sp. (assembly GCA_036391175.1). Lineage (GTDB taxonomy): Bacteria > Pseudomonadota > Alphaproteobacteria > Rhizobiales > Xanthobacteraceae > Pseudolabrys. Next base: position 6,986 of record DASWAK010000100.1, on the reverse strand, counting down.
TGGCCACGCCCCTGATGCGCGAGGATTTCGTGGGCACGCGCCATGGCCGCCTCAAAATCCCTGGCGCGATAGATGGTTAGGACCAGAGACAATTTTTCGCCCGAGAACGGGAAGCTGCGGCCAACGCCGGTTTCCTCGACCATAAAGAACTTCTTTGATTCCGCCGCGGCCGGCAGGCCACAGCCGCGAGCGAACACATCGGCATCGCGTGCGATCAGTGTTCGGCTCAATTTTCCGTCCGGCCAGAGCGCCGCCTGAATTTTCGCCTTCTCGAGCGCAGACGCCATATAGCCGTCAACGCGCTCGAGCGCGGCGATCGCCTTGTCATAAATCGCATCGACGAGGATCACCGAATTTTCTGACGAGCAGGATGTCGAATTGTCGAATATCTTGGACGCGCATATTTTCTTGGCGGCATCGTCGAGATCCGCAGTCTCGTCCACGATCACGGGCACATTGCCGGTGCCGACACCGATCGCCGGCGTGCCGCTGCTGTAAGCACGCCGCACATTATCCTGCGAGCCGGTCGCCACCACCAGATCGGCCGCCTGCATCAGCGTCTGCGTCATATCCTTTGACGCCGGCGCCGGCAGAATTTGCACCAGATCTTCCGGCAACCCAATTTTCTTGAGCTCCGCGCGCATGTAGTCGACAGTCTTGCCGGTGGTCTTCAACCCGGCGGGCGACGCCGCAATGATGACGGCATTACGACCCTTGATTGCCATCATCGCCTTGTTGACCGGCGTGGCGCCCGGATTGGTCGATGGCGTGATGGCACAAACTAGGCCGACCGGCTTGGCGTATTTGACGATTCCCAGTTTCTTGTCTTCCTCGATAATGCCGACCGATTTCACCCGTAGCAGATCGCGCAGTGTGCCGAAGGTCTTGCGCTGCTTCTTGATGATCTTGTCGGGCACGTTGCCGAGCTGCGTGTCCTTGACCGCCAGTTCGGCCAGCTCTTTCGCGTGCACTGGATTGTAGAGCGACCATGCGAGCGCGGTGACTGCCTCATCGACACGCGCCTGATCGGCATCGGCGAACTGCGCCATTGCTGCGCGTCCGCGCCGCACCAACTCGTCAACCACGGCCATCGCCTTCGGATCGGCCACCGATTTCACAGCGACAGTCATCTCTGTCCAAGCTCCGTTAAGCCACTTGTTGCGGACGCATGTCCTCGCGCTTGATGCCCGCCACAACGACAGGTCTCTTCATCGCGTCGCGGCGGAACGGCTCACCGAGCTCCTGGTTGAGGATCACCTCGATGAACGTCGTGACACGCTTCTTCTGCGCTTCGCACGCTTGCCGAAGTGCTTCTGTCAGCTCGGTCTGCGTTCTTACTAATACGCCCTTGAGGCCGCAGGCTTCAGCCACCTTTGCATAACTGAGATGCGGATCGAGCTCAGTGCCGACGAAGTTATTGTCATACCAGAGGATTGAATTGCGCTTTTCGGCGCCCCACTGGTAATTGCGGAAGACGACCATGGTGACGCCCGGCCACTCTTCACGGCCGATCGAGCTCATCTCATTCATGGAGATGCCGAACGCTCCGTCGCCCGCAAAACCGACGCACGGTGTATTGGGATTGCCGATCTTAGCGCCGATGATCGACGGGAAACCATAACCGCAAGGTCCAAACAGGCCGGGCGCCAGATATTTCCGGCCCTTGTCGAACATCGGATAGGCATTGCCGATGGCACAGTTGTTTCCGATGTCGCTGGAGATGATCGCGTCTTTCGGCAAGCCGGCCTGGATCGCGCGCCAGGCCTGCCGCGGCGACATGCGGTCGGCGTCCCGCTTGCGAGCGTCTGCGTTCCACGTTGTGCCGGGATCGTCGTCCTCGTGATCCATGCTCGAAAGAGTCTGGAGCCACTTGGACTTGGTTGTGTGGATCAGCGCTTTGCGCTCCTCGCGACCTGCGTTGCCGGCCGACGGCGATAGCTGTGCCAGGATGCTTTGCGCGACGAGCTTGGCGTCGCCGCAAATGCCGATGGTCACGGGCTTGGTCAGGCCAATCCGGTCGGCGTTGATGTCGACCTGGATGATCTTGGCGTTACGCGGCCAATAATCGATTCCGTAGCCCGGAAGCGTCGAAAACGGATTGAGCCTCGTGCCAAGCGCCAACACCACGTCGGCCTTGGCGACGAGTTCCATCGCGGCCTTCGAGCCGTTGTAACCGAGCGGGCCAACGGCGAGGCGATGGCTGCCGGGGAAACTGTCGTTGTGCTGGTAGTTGTTGCAAACAGGCGCATCGAGCTTCTCGGCAAGGGCGACGCATCCGGGAATCGCGTTGCCAATCACAACGCCCGCGCCCGACAGGATGACTGGGAATTTTGCGTCCGAAAGCAACTTTGCCGCTTCTGCGACCGCATGGCTACCACCGGCCGGACGCTCAAATTCGACGATTGCCGGGAGGCTGATGTCGATCACTTGCGTCCAGTAGTCGCGCGGGATGTTGATCTGCGCAGGCGCCGACAGGCGCTTTGCTTTCGTAATGACGCGATTCAAGACTTCAGCGACACGCGAGGGATCGCGCACTTCTTCCTGATAGCAGACCATGTCGCGGAACAGGGCCATCTGCTCGACTTCCTGGAAACCGCCCTGCCCGATCGTCTTGTTCGCGGCCTGCGGTGTCACCAGCAGCATCGGCGTGTGATTCCAGTAGGCCGTCTTGATGGCAGTCACAAAATTCGTGATGCCTGGTCCATTCTGCGCGATCGCCATGCCAATCTTTCCGGTCGATCGCGTATAGCCGTCGCAGATCAGGCCGCCATTGGTCTCGTGCGCGACGTCCCAGAATGTGATGCCGGCCTTCGGGAAAAGATCCGAAATCGGCATGAATGCCGAGCCAATGATCCCAAAGGCATGCTCGATGCCGTGCATCTGCAAGACCTTTACGAAGGCTTCTTCTGTCGTCATCTTCATCGTTTTAGTCCTTTAACTGACTTCGGCTTTACTGGGTTTTATTCTGAAAAATCCCGGCAAGCTCCGCCGCGGCATTCCGGAGCGCTGGCAGATGCCGCCGTGCCATTTGAACGTTCATGCGCGCTTCCGGCGCCTGGATGGCGAGGGCCGCCAGCATCTCGCCGTTCTTGCCGATCACCGGCACCGCCATACAAATGACTCCGACGAGATATTCCTCGCGGTCGAAGGAAACCCGTTCCTTGCGGATTTGCCGCAATTCGGCGTCGAGCCGCGTACTGTCGGTAATGGTATTGGCGGTGAAGCGCCGCAACTCGAGGCTTTGCAACAGCCGCCGGCGGCGCAGCGATGCGGCAAGCGCCAGAAACAGCTTGCCGATGGCGCTGCAATGCAGCGGCACGCGCGAACCTATCGTATAGTGCAGGCGCAGCGGCCAATGCTCGGCTTCGACGCGGTCGAGATAGACCACCTCGCCGTTGAGAAGTGTGCCAATGTTGCAGGTCTCGTTGAGTGTATGCACGAGCCGCTGAAGCACGACGTGTGGCATGTCGTGGCGCATCGAGGATGAAAGCGCGCCGAAAGCGAGATTGGTGAGCTTGGGGCCGACGATCAGCCTCCGCCGTCCAGGCTCGCGCGCCAGGTAGCCTTGCGTGACGAACCAGTCGACCATCCGATAGGCCGTCGCCTTCGGCAATTTCACTGCCGAAATGATGTCGAGCACGTCGACCGGCGCACGTGACTCTGCCACGTGCTCGAGGATGGCGAAGGAGCGCGCGGTGGCGCCGAGTTTACGCTCGCGTAAATCTGCGGGCTTCAGCGGCCGCGAAGGCGGCTTGAGTTCCGTCACATTCCGCCGCGAGCTGGCGGGCGCTGTGCCGGGGGCCATTTCATCGAGTCCAAGATTGGTACGCATGGGTTACCTGACCTCGGTTTGAGCCGCCACCAAGCGACTTCTGAGCAAACGCTGCACGAAGGGCAGCAACAGAACGATGATCGTCAACGCGAGGATGGTTCCGGAAATCGGTCGTGTGAAGAACACAGTCCAGTCGTTGGAAAAACTGATCATCGTGTTCATGAATGCCTCTTCGGCAATCGGACCGAGGATCACGCCCAGCACCAACGGCGCGACTGGGAATTTCAGGCGCTCGAAGCCGTAGCCGAGGATACCGAAGCCGATGATCAGCCACAGATCCGTGATGTTGTTGCGGATCGACAAGGCGCCGATGAAGCAGAGGATCAGCACGTAAGCCGAAACGACCGCTTCGGGGAAATCGAGGATCTTCACTAGCGGGCGGATGGCAAAATACCCGATCGCGCACATCAGCGCGAGGCCGAGAAACAGTGAGGCGAACACGGTGTAGACCAGCGGCGCCGAACTCACGAGCACCTGTGGCCCAGGCTGAATGCCATGCAGCATAAAGGCGCCGAGAATAACCGCGGTCGCGCCACTGCCAGGGATTCCGAGCGCGAGCAGGTGGACCATCGCGCCGCCGACCGAAGCGGTGGCGGCCGCTTGTGGCGCGACGATTCCTTCCGCGATGCCTGTGCCCATCTGATTCTTGCGTCTGCCGAAACGCGCCTCGATGCCGTAGCTGACGAACGACGCGATGGTCGCGCCGGCGCCGGGCAACAGACCGATGAGGTCGCCGACCACTGACGAGCGCAAGAACATCCCCTTAATATCATTGAGTTCCTTGAGCGTCGGCAATTCGGTGCGCGCGTTCGAAATCTTGTCGAGCGGCTTGGTGGCAAAGCCCTTTTCAAGGCGCGTGAGAACTTCGCCGACGCCATATGCTCCGACCATGACCACGAGGAATTCGATGCCATCGGCGAGGATCGGCGAGCCGAAAGTGAAGCGATAGGCGCCGTAAATCGGATCGGTGCCGACGGTCGAGATCAGGATGCCGGCGCTCATGCTGATGAAGGCATTGGCGAGCGAGCCTTTGCCGATCGCGACCACGCTGAGCAGGCCGAACATGACAATCACGAAATATTCCGGCGAGGAAAAGCGCAGCGCGAATTTGGCAAGCGGCTCGGTGAGCGCCACCATGACCACAGCAGACAGAAGACCACCACCAAGGGCCGCCACCAGCGTCCAGCCGAGCGCCTTGGCCGGCCTGCCCTTGCGCCCCATGGTGTAGCCGTCCCACAGCATGGGCACGTCGATCGGCTCGCCAGGAATACGGAAAAGAATCGCGGTGAAAGCGCCGCCATAGGTGCCGGAGACGTACATCGCGGTGAGCAATACGATCGAGGCGGTGACGTCCATTTTGTATGTGAACGGCAATGCCAGCGCGACACCCATCACCAGCGTCAGGCCTGGCAACACTCCAATCAGCAGGCCGATGACGATGCCCGTCACCAGCATTGTCATGTTGAGCGGTGTCAGGCAGTGGAAAAAACCGTTCGCGAGCTGGATGAGGATGTCGATCATGCCATCACCACAGGCTTGGGATCGCGAAGAAAACGTCCGTGACGCGGTCGAACGGAGGAATGCCGCGCGGCAGCGAAACGTAGGCGATGCGGAGGAACAGAATGCCGCAGAAGAGCGTCACCGCAGCGCTGGTACCCCAGATCGCCCCATGCGCGCGATAGCCGCCGACATACATAAACGCAGCCAGAAACACGAACGTTCCGACGATAAAACCAAGCACCGGCACCAGCACCGCGTAGATGCCCATCAGCACGATGCCCCCGACCAGAAGCCGCGGATAAACCGGTTCCTTGTCCTCGACGTCCGGTTCGCGGTCGAATGCTTCCAGGAACCCAGTGGCATCCTGGTTGCCCGCGATGAGACGCCTGGAGATCTCGTAGACGCAGGAAGCACCCATCAACAGGATCGCAAAGCGAGGCCACACGTCTGGCCCGAGCTGACCGGGCCGAGGTGAGTACAGGAACGTGCCCGCATAGATGAAGAGCGCAACCGCAATGGCGAGGCCAAGCGCGTAGGGCACGATCGAGCGGAACAGCGTCTTGTCCATTGCTTCCCTACTCCGTTCGTCCCCGCGAAAGCGGGGATCCAGCGCGATAAATGGCTACCGTATAAATTATGGCTCTGGATTCCCGCTTGCGCGAGAATGAACGGAGTGTGAGGCGACGCACAGGAAACATGGCTAGTTTCCTAGTTCGTCGCGATGGTCTTCTTCATGTCCTCGAGCTGCTCGTTGACGAAGGTCGGAGCTTTCGAAGCATCCTCGAAACTATTCGGATCGGCATATTGTTCCTCGAGGAATTTCTTGTACTCCGACGAGGCATAGACCTTGGCCAGCGCGTCTGACAGCTTCTTGACGATGTCTGGCGGCGTGCCGGCGCGCACCACAATCGAGCGGAATTGCGGCAGCGCGACCTTGTAGCCGAGCTCATACGACGCCGGCACATCCTTAAACGCCGCCAGGCGCTTTTCGCCGAACAGCAGGATCGGCCGCATCTGCTTGCCATTGATGAACTGTGCGACATCGCCGGCTTGCTCATAAAGCGCATCGGCGTGGCCGCCGAGGATCGAGACATAGCGTTCGCTCGGCTTGGCGAACGGCACCTGCACAACCTTGATACCGCCACGCTCGAGCACCGTAAGCGAGAAGTCATCGACACTACCAAAGCCGAGTGTCGCAACTTTCAGCTTGCCGGGATTAGCCTTTGCCGCCTTCTCGAAATCGGCCCAGGTTTTAAATTCGCTGTCCTCCTTCACAAAGATGAAAGAGGGACCCTTGATCATCACGGCCACTGGCGTGATCTCGTTCATCGTCCAGCGCGGGCTTTTACCGGCGAGCAGCGCGTGGCTGTCGGCAATGTAGATCGCCATCGAGTAGCCGTCGGCAGGCGCTGCCAGGAGCTTCGCCATGCCCGTCGCGCCGGTACCGCCGGGAACATTAACGACCGGGATGCCTTGCCCGAGCATCGGCTCCATCAATTTGCTGACGAGACGGGCGAGCTGATCGGCGCCCCCGCCAGGGCCCCAGGGCACGATCAATTCGATCGGCCGCTCCGGATAGCCGGATGCAACCGCCTTGCCGCCGAAGAGCGTGGCACTGAGCGCCGCCGCCACAAGCATTGCGAACCTTCGCGTG
>DASWAK010000099.1:0-4345 GCA_036391175.1 Pseudolabrys sp. | reverse complement strand
AAGTTCTTTGAGGGCGGCAGCGACGTCACCCCTCATCAGCGCCTCAAACAGATCGACCACGCGCACACGGTCGGCCAGACCCAGCATCTGCCGCACATCTTCAGCACGCACCGGTCCAGCGGCATGCGCAATCGCCTGGTCGAACAGCGACAGTGAATCGCGCACCGAACCTTCGGCCGCGCGCGCAATCAGTGCCAATGCCACCGGTTCGATTTCCACTTTTTCTTTCGCGGCGATACTTTCGAGATGCTTGACCAGGACGGCGGCGTCGACGCGGCGCAGGTCAAAACGCTGGCAGCGCGACAGCACCGTCACCGGTACTTTCCGGATTTCCGTGGTCGCGAAGATGAACTTGGCGTGCGGGGGCGGCTCCTCCAGTGTCTTAAGCAGCGCGTTGAAGGCGGCGCCGGAGAGCATGTGCACTTCGTCGAGGATATAGACCTTGTAGCGCGCGCTCATCGGCGCGTAACGGATAGCATCGTTGATCTGACGTACGTCCTCGACGCTGTTGTGCGAGGCCGCGTCCATCTCCAGTACATCGGGATGGCGGCTTTCAATGATCGACTGACAATGGACGCCCATCACTGGCATATTGATGGTCGGTTCCTTCACCGAGCCGTCCGGCAGCTCATAATTGAGCGCACGTGCAAGTATGCGTGCGGTGGTGGTTTTTCCGACGCCGCGCACGCCGGTGAGGATCCATGCCTGTGGGATACGTCCGCTCTCGAATGCATTCGAGATGGTCCGCACCATGGCGTCCTGGCCAATGAGATCGTCAAAGCTCGCCGGCCGGTATTTTCGCGCGAGCACGCGATACCCCTCCGCCGGCGCGTCGGCCGGAGCGGAATTGGTAGCAGCGGATTTTTTAGGCTCGCTCATCGTGCCATCCGCTTCGCCGCCGCGCGAGGTGCAAGCTCATTGCGAACGAATCAAGGATTTGTGGGAGGCTGACGAGCGACCCGAACCGCGCTCGTTAGGGCTGCTTCCTTCCGGACCTGACCCGGTTGGCGAGTGGCTCGTCCACCGCCAACCTCCCGTGATCTATATCGGGCCAATAAAGCGGGAAAGCAAGCAGCGGTGTCGCGTCTCTGCTAGCTTTCCTCTGAAAGAATCGTGCGGATTTGTTCAATGGATTCAGGGGCTACGAAGGACTGGTCGCTGCATCCGCAGCTTGTGCAGGAGACGGTTCCAGTCGGAGACCTGCCGCTCGCCCGCATGCTGCTGGCGAACGACGCCAACTATCCGTGGCTGATCCTCGTGCCGCGGCTGCCCGGTCTCGTCGAACTCATCGATCTTGAGGAGAACGCGCAGGTGCAGCTGCTTGGCGAGATCGCAGCGGCCGCGCGTGCGCTGAAAACTGTCACCGAATGCGACAAGCTCAACATCGCCGCACTCGGCAACCAGGTGCCGCAACTGCACGTGCATGTTATTGCGCGCCGGCGCACCGACGCGGCTTGGCCTAAGCCGGTGTGGGGCGTGAAGCCGCCGCTTGCCTATGCGGAAGGCCAGCAGGTGATTCTGCTCAACTCACTGCGCCAGCTGCTTAAACTCAGCGATCTCGCCGGGATAGACCGTTAACTTCGGTTCTGCGAAAAATCATCATGGCCGCTGCGCCCTCCCGCATCCTCGTCATCTCTCTGCGTCGCATTGGCGATCTGCTGCTAACGACGCCGTTGATCCGCAGTTTGCGCCGCGCCTGGCCGGATTCGGAAATCGATGTCCTCGTGTTTGCAAATACCGCGGGAATCCTCGCTGGCAACCCGGACATAAATTGCGTGATTGCCATGCCGCAGCGTCCGACGATGGCAGAGAGCGCGCGCCTTTTTGCGCAACTCTGGCGGCGCTACGACATCGCGGTTTCGACTCAGAGCGGCGATCGCCCTACCGTCTTTGCTTTTGCCGCCGCCCGGCTACGTGCCGGTGTAATAACAAACGATGATCCCTGGCTCGCGCGCACGCTAAAGCGCGTCACGTTGCACCGAAGCGTTGCGGCCGCCAACAAGCTCCATCGTGTCGAGCAAATGCTGCGCCTTGCCGACGTTCTCGAAATCCGGCGCGTTGCGGAACTGGTTTGCCCTGCTTCCGCGCCAGCTTCGAACATTGCCGAAAGCGGCAACTATGCTCTTATCCACGCGGCGCCAATGTTTGCCTACAAGGAATGGACACAGGATGGATGGCGCGCGGTCGCCGCCGGCCTCACCGAGCGCGGCCTCTCTGTGGTCGCGGTCGGCGGCCCGGGCGAAATCGAACGTCGCTATCTCGAGGACGTCTGGCACGGCATCGCTACTGTTCATCAAGTGGAATGGTCCGAGATGATGAGTCTGCTCACGAGGGCGCGTGTCTACCTCGGACCCGACACATCGGTCACTCACCTTGCCGCCGCCGCCGGATGCCGGACGGTCGCCCTGTTTGGCCCCACCGATCCACGTGTCTGGGGACCCTGGCCGGTCGGCGGACTTGCAACACCTTGGGCGGCCAGCAGCACGATCCAGAATCGCGGCAATGTGTGGATTGTACAAAATCCATTGCCTTGCATGCCCTGCACCTTCGAAGGTTGCGAGCGCCATATCGGCAGCCGCAGCGCGTGCCTCGACGAACTCATGCCCAAGCAGGTGCTGGCGGCTATCGACCAGGCCCTCGCTTGACCGCATCATCTGTCCATTTCAAGCTCGTGCTGACGCTTGGATACTATTTGGAGTGATTCATGACATTCAGCATTGCAGTCGTGCAGCCGATCGCCAATTCGATCGGGGAGGCCGAAAAAAATGTCGCCGATGCAGTAAGTTTCGTCGCCCGCGCCAAAGCGGAAGGGGCCGACTTCGTCTGCTTTCCGGAGACCTACCCCGGTCCATGGCGCATGCCCGCCAATTTCGATCCGACGCCGCGCATCGCGGAAGCCGCCGTCAAGCACGGCATCAATGCGGTCTACGGCACAATCGAGCCGATCAGCCACAACGAAGGGACTGCGCACAATCTGATCTGCATGGCCTATGGCGATGGCCGGGCGCCGGTAAGTTATCGCCGCACGCACCCGAACGGGCCCTGGATCTATACCGGCGGTCAGTGGTGGGAATTCCAATACGTGCCGGGTAATGAATTCCCCGTGTTTGACACGCAGCATGGCAAGGTAGGCCTTGCCATGTGCAGCGAGGCCTACATGCCCGAGGTGACCCGCGCGCTGGCGCTACGCGGCGCTGAGTTGATCTTCATGCCAGCCGGTACCGACAAGCGGCGGCTGTGGGCAACCTGGCGCAATCTGGTCTGGTCGCGCGCGATCGAAAACCTTGCCATCGTTGTCACCACGCAGAACCTGTTCAACCACGCCGAACGCGGCCTCGCCATGGTCGCAACGCCAGAAGAGATCCTGTTCGAGAGCACCGCCGCGGGCCTGTTCGTGGTCGATGTGAGTCTCGACCGCGCGCGGGAAATGCGGGCGACCACTGATACAGTTACTTCGGCGCTCAATTATGCCGCAAAGCAAGGCGTGCTCGGCCCGCAGTGGCAGCGGCCAGAACTGCGCGAGGCCATGTACCCGCGAAGCGAAGTGGCGGGGTAAGCATTGCACGGATGAAATGGTCGTGCGAATTTGCGCGGCGCATGTCTTCTCGTCCAGATTTCGGTCCCAAGCCCCGTCTCGGATACTCCGACAGTCGCATCGACCGCGCCGCAGAGCTTCGCGCCGATGCCGCTGCCATTTCCGCGCTGACACGCGATCCGGGCGCAGGAGCCTATGTCATCGGCGGCGACTGGGTCGTGTTGAAAAAAGACTCGCCGCTCGATGAGCCCCTGTTCACGCTGAGCGAAGCGCAGGCGTTATCACCTGCGACGGAAGCAGTTTTCCTTGGGCTGCTCGATGGGACGCCGCGGTTCGGTCATGGTCTCACGCCGCAAGCAGCGGACGCACTAAAAGCGCGCGACGACCTGCACGTGACCGATCTCCGCTCAATTGCGGTGCAGGGCCTCGTCGCTCCCGATCACCTGCCGCCGATCGCCGAAGCCAAGGCCGTACTGCACTGGCACGCGCGCCACCGCTTTTGCCCGAACTGCGGCGCCGCAACGCAGCTCGTATCTGGGGGATGGCGGCGCGACTGCCCGAAATGCAAGGCCGAGCACTTTCCTCGCACCGATCCTGTGGTGATCATGCTTGCGAGTGACCACGAGCGTTGCCTGCTCGGACGTTCGCCGCGTTTTGTACCGACGATGTGGTCCTGCCTCGCCGGCTATGTGGAACCCGGTGAATCGATCGAGGACGCCGTACATCGGGAAACTCGCGAGGAGGCCGGCATCACTTGCGGGCGCGTGGTCTATTTTGCCTCGCAGCCCTGGCCGTTTCCGACGTCATTGA
>DASWAK010000098.1:0-21804 GCA_036391175.1 Pseudolabrys sp. | reverse complement strand
TCGTACGTGGAATAAAATTCTGTGATGCAAAATAGACCTTTCATCGTTTCGCGGTCCTATGTCCACTTTCGGACGCAAAGCGGACATCGTCGGATTAGGCTCGAATTGTCCTTAGGCCAAGCAGGCTCAGAAATGGTTTCGGCGACAAGTCGGCGAAACGCTTTGGTGAGCGCAGCTATCACAGTCCAAGCTTGAGAAGGCACCTTAAAGAGATCGGTTGGCCATCGGGACGCTTCTGCAAAGGTAACACCGATCACGTTTCACGGGCTGCGACATACCCACATTAGTCACCTCCTGATGGAAGGCTTCCACGCTAAAGTTGTTAGCGAGCGGGCCGGACATGCTCACGTGAACATCACCCTCGGGGTCTATGCAGCCTATATCCCAAGTATGCAGACCGACGTGGCGCGCCGGGTAGACGCTTGGCTCCGCTAGTGATTAAAAAGGACCCCTCGGTGGGAATTGGGTGGGAAATCAGTAGATAAAAAAACGGCGATATATCTAACTCATTGAAATCAAATAGCGGTCCCGTAGCTCAGCTGGATAGAGCAGCGGTTTCCTAAACCGAAGGTCGGAGGTTCGACTCCTCTCGGGACCGCCAAAAAAAGTTCTGCAGCTTTGAATTTTGTAAATTTTTGCAGCGAGATAGTCCCACCAGTGAAAAGTGGACTCAAGCGTCATCTTGCGAGCTTTGGTGATGTCCGCTTTTAGGGGTAAACCAGACATCGCGTGGAGATGCCCAAATGTCCGCTTATGACCCAAAGCGGACATTTGGCAGGTAGCTACAATGGGCATTGCCGCTAAGGCGTTATCGCATTTCGACGCGAATGCCCGATGCAACACGGTCACTTGGATAAACGATAACTTGTTCACCTGATTGCAGCCCTGCAGTCACGGCGGCAAAGCGGCCGGACCGCCGTAACAATTCCACCGTGCGGCGCTGAGCGCGTCCATCGCTGACCACATAGACGTTCCAATTCTCCCCGGTGCGAAACAGTGCACCGGAGGGAATAATTATCGCATCGTCGCGCGTGAACACCGTAATACGCGTATCAACCTGATAGGCGTCGCCTAGGCCCATCCAGTCCTGCGGCGATGAGATGATGTCGATAAGTACGTTAACGCGCTGCTCCTCCACCCCCAGCGTTGATATCTTGGTGAAGGCGGCGGGCTCGACCCGGCGCACGCGGCCGGCCAGTACGCCCGAGCCGCCCCAATGCTCGATGGCAACCGTAACGCCCGATTTGATTTCAATAGCGTCAGTGCTGAGCACGTCCACAACGATCTCGAGGTCAAGCGGATCGCCGATTTCGAGAATGGGCGTACCCGGTTGCACGACAGTCTCGCTCTCCTGCGATACTTTTAGTACAAGACCGGACACCGGCGCGGTCACGTTCCAGCGGTCGGGCGGCGCGCCGCCGCCTTCGCCGTATTGCGCCAGCAACGCCCGCGCCTGCTCAATCTCATGCTCGGTCGCGTGATCCTGAAATTCAGCTGCGCGCAATTCACGATTGGCCACCCTTAACGCAGTTTCCGCGCGCTCCAGCGCTTGCACCGTCGATGAACCGGTCTCGGTTAGTGTCCGGATGCGGTCAAATTCTTTTTTAGCTTGCGCAGTCTGCGCTTGCGCGCGCTCGACCATGGCCTTCGTGCGCTCACGTGTCGCTTCGGCCATGCCCAGCCGCTCCTCTTGGTCGCGGCGGCTACGTGGATCAAGAAATGGCGCCGGCGCGGGGACAATTGCAGCAATCATGTCATCGGCCTTCACGGCATCGCCCGCCTTGAGCCGAACGCGGGTCAAGCGGCCAGGCAGGGGTGCTGCTACCACGTAGCGTTCGCGGATGCGCGTCTTACCGTCCTCGTCAACGGTCGCCACGAACTTGCCCTTGATCACCTTGGCGGTTTCGACCGGCACCGGCCGCGGCACCATTGCCCAGACGCCCAGCGCCAAGGCAGCCATGACGCCGAGAGCCAACAGGATACGGCCGGGGGTGATACGCATTTTCAATCTCTCGTTTTGAGAACCGCGACGAGATCGAGGTGGTCGATACGCCGGCGCACCATATAAGCGCTTCCAACGGCGGCTGCGATTACGATCGCGCTCGCAATGGCGAAAGTGCGGGCGCCGATCACCCCTGGTATCTGGAAGCTCTCATTCGAATGAAAGTGGACGATCAGATCGATAATGCTTTGCGAGAGCGCGATGCCGATAGGGATAGCGATCACAATTTCAAGCATGAATTCGCCGAATAAAATGCGCGCGACCTCAGCACACGTAAAGCCAAGCACCCTTAAACTCGCCAATTCCCACGCGCGTTCCTGCAACGAAATGCGGGCGCTATTGTAGACGACCCCGGAAGCGATAATCACCGCAAAAACCGTCAGAATGCCGGCACTGACCAAGACAAGGTTGGCAATCTTGTCGAGGAAGGACGAGAGCGTATAGGCCTTCATTGATACAGATTCGATCACGGGCAGGTCCTTGAAACGCCGCGAAAGCGCCGGTAGCGCCGAGGGGTCGACGAACAAAGCCGCCGCGGAAACTACGTCGCCCTCGCCAGTGAGGCGATTGAGCGCGCTGATCGCCATATATGAGGCCATGCCGATCACCTCGTCGACGATTGCGCTTACCGGAACATCCACCTTGCGCCGCTCGCCCTCCATCACCTCGAGCGTCATGGTGTCGCCGGTATCGACGCCGAGCCGCTCGGCCAACCGGCGCGTGAGCGTAATGCCTTCCGGCGCGATTTCTATTGGCCGCAGCGCCGCGTCGTGCGGGCGCCGCAATTCGCTACGCGTCGGGAGACCGATCACCGAGGTGAGATAGGTCCGTTGGCCCGCGCGCATCCGCACCGGCACGATGCGCTCGCCCTCGGCGGCGAGCACGCCCGGCTCGCGCCTGAGGTCGCCGATGATGCGGCGGTCGAGCGGATGCGGGAAGGTCACCGTCGTATTGCCTCGTTCCACGAGGTTGAACTGGATCTCGATCATCTGGTCGATCGCGTCCCGCCAGAACAGTCCGAGCACCACCATGGCGACGGCAAGGGCAATTCCTAGCGTTCCGAGCGCCGCGCGCAGCGGGCGGCCGGCCAGATTGCGCAGCACCATAATGCGACGTGGCGTCAGCAATCGCACCGACAGTACGCGTTCAAGCCACGACCGACGAAAGTGCAGGGGCGGCGCCGGACGCATGGCGACGGCGGGCGCTAGGCCGACAACCCGTTGCAGGGCGGTAATCACACCCAGCGAGGCCGCAGCCAAACTAATCGCCGTACCGGCAACGATCGACCAGGGTGTTAACGCGAACTCGAGGACGGGGAGGCGAAAAAATCCGTGGTAGCTCGCGATCATCGCGCGGCCAAAAGCGACACCGCCGGCCACGCCGAGCATCGAACCGATCAGTACAATGACAGCGACTAGTTTGAGATAGTGCAGCACGAGCGGTGCGGTCGGAAAGCCAAGAGCCTTGAGTGCGGCAATCTGCTCGCGCTGAGCCGCCACCTGGCGACCGAGCGCCACATTGAGCAGGAATGCAGCGACCCCGAAAAAAATGAATGGAATTGTGATCGACATGACCTTTTGCTGATTGAGCTCGTCCTCAAGAAATCGGTTGGACGGTTGATCGCGCCGTTCGATGGCGCCTACCGAACCATACGGCTCTAGCAAGCGATCGAGCTCGGCAATGACAGGCTTTGCGCCGGCGCCGGGAGCGAGCGAAATGATGAGGTCATTGAAGGCGCCTTTCATGTCAAAGGCGGCTTCGGCCGCGCTGCGGTCGACCCACAGAATGGCAAAGAAGCGGTCGTCGGGAATCGGAACCCCCGGCTTCACCGCATAAACATACTCCGGCGAGAGCGCGATGCCGGTAATGCCAAAGCTTTGTACCCGGCCGTTGAGAATAACGCGTATCTCGCCACCGGGCGCGGCGCTGTTCGCGTCGGCGAAGGCCTCGTTGATGACGGCGCCATGCGCATCATTCGTTCCTGGCGCCGAGCCGCGCCGTATGTAGAGACGGGCCAATGGCTCATCGCCTGCATGGTTGAGCGAAATCACACGCGCCGAGACTGGCAAAAGCGCCGACGGCCAGTCGACGATGACATCGCGCGCAATACGCGGCTCTACTGTTGCAACGCCTGGAATCGTCGCAAGCCGGGAAACGATTGAAAGCGGCGCGCGCTTCAGGGTGACAAAAACCTGCGGGAATCGCCCGCTGTCATAGAAGCGCTCACGGCCGGACTGCAGCGAATCGTAAGTCGATATCGATGCAACGAAGACCGCGACCCCAGCGCCAACGACCAGCGCAATGCTGATCACCTGCCCGCGTAAGGCTGAAATATCACGCCAGAGCTTGCGGTCGAGCAGGCTCACCAGCTCACCTCTTCGGGGGATAATCGATGCGAGTTGCGTTCCTCGCCGACGATCCGCCCACCGCCAAGCCGCAGCACGCGGTCGGCCATACCGGCGATCGCCGCGTTATGTGTTATGATGATAGTTGTGGTGCCAAGCTGCTCGTTGACGCGAGCGATTGCAGCAAGCACGAGTTTGCCGGTGTCGTAATCCAGCGCGCCCGTCGGCTCGTCACATAGGAGAACATCCGGCGATTTGACGATGGCGCGCGCCACCGCCACGCGCTGTTGCTCGCCGCCGGAAAGCTGCGATGGAAAATGATCGAGCCGTTCGGTAAGCCCGACCAGAGCCAGCGCCTCGCGCGGATCGAGGGGCCTGTCGGCAATCTCGTTCACCAGTGCGACGTTTTCCAGAACGGTGAGGCTCGGGATCAAATTATAGAATTGAAATACAAAACCGACGTGCTCGCGCCTATAGCGCGTCAATTCCACATCGTCGGCATTGACGAGGTCGTGCTCGCGCCACATCGCCTCACCGGATGTAGGCGCATCGAGCCCGCCGAGGATATTTAGCAGCGTCGATTTGCCGGAGCCAGACGGTCCCAGCAGCACAACGAATTCGCGCTCGTAGATGTCAAGGTCAATGTCGCGTAGTGCATGCACCGCGACTTCGCCCATCATATAGACTTTTGACAGATTGCGTGCGCGAAAGACAACGGCCTGAGGGGCCTGGCTGGCTGCGGCATGGTCAGGCAAATGGAACACCTATTATTGCCACGCCGACTATTGCCGGCTTCTAAAGACACGAAGACATAACGCGAAAGATACAGTTGCGCCACTTCGGCGACTTCCACTAGTGGCACTGAGCGGACATGCGAGGACCATTAATCAATGTCCGTTTTTGACCTAAACCCGACGTACAGCGACATACATCCTTGCCGGTGCAGCCAGCGCACAAGTTAGCTGGAGCCAAGCGTTCGAAAGAATTGCCACCGTGCCTCCTAGTCTTTGATGCATTTTCCGTGCACGGGTTGGTTTACAGTGGCGGGCTGTCCCGCAGCTATTGCCGAGACCCACCAAAATTCGCCGGTCATTTTGTTGATAACGATACTAACGGCTCCAACAGTAGGATCCTTGTGACCTTGTTCAATTTTTGAAATTGATGATGTAGCAACTATCCCATAGTCATTATTTTTTTCGATGCGGTAGGTTTGATGAAACTTGGCCTCAATCAGGTCCGGCGGTGACACCTCAAAACGAGTGATCGTGGGCTGGTTATCAATTGGTGAGGTGTGGGTGCAGGTCCACGTCTCGGTCCACGTCTCTGCCGCGTGTCCCGGTGTTGCACAAGCGATAAAGCCAGCCGCCACGATCAATGACCTCATAACCGCCCTGCCTTCCTGACCAACTCAACCTCAAAATAGAATCTTCGGGGCGAAAGCTACTGCAGTAGCCGACAAATGAGGTTAGCCGATGCGTGCGCTAGGCCGCAGGCTGCCGGAGCAGGAGGTCCACCAACGAGCAGAGTCTGTCCGGCCGATTTGGCTTTGTTGATGCTAGTGAAATGCCGCTTTACGCCGCCGAAGATTATGAGAGCGACAGCTGTGACACTCACGCCGAGATGGCGTTTCGGCATTGAAGTTCTCCAGCGAAAAAATTAAGCCCCTCGAGCCGAAAGCAATTGATCTGGATCAAGTTTGGTGCTCGTTCGTTACTGGAAATTTCGACACACCATTCGTTTGCTAAAAGGCGCGAAGCCAACCGTGACCCTTCAAAGTCCCAGCCCACGTAAAGCCCTGCTGCTTGCTATCATTCGCGCTACCTCCAGGAGTTGAGCAAATATTGGCTACGAGATGACCGCACCCAGTCCGATAGTTTCCGCCCCCGATCCGCATGCACCGCGGCGGCTATCGCCTAATGTCGCCGCGCTTGGATATGTCAGCATGCTCACGGCTTTGTCGTCGGCGATGATCTACAGCCTCCTGCCGATTTTTATGGTGAGAGTTTTGGGCCTTAGTATTGCGTCGGTCGGCGTCATTGAAGGAATGGCAGAGGCTGCAAACTCTCTAATCAAAATCATTTCGGGAGCGGCGAGCGACTGGATCGGACGCCGCAAGCCCCTTGTCGTCTTTGGCTATACGCTATCAGCAGTCATCAAAATGGTGTTTCCAGTTGCGGGGACTGCGTCCGCTGTATTGGCGGCCCGCGTTATTGATCGGCTGGGTAAGGGTATTCGCGACGCTCCTCGGGATGCATTTCTGGCAGACCTTACAGCCAAGGAGATCCGGGGAGAGGGCTTCGGCTTACGCCTGGCGCTTGCAATTGCTGGGTTTGTTGTGGGGCCGCTTATCGCGATCGGCCTCATGAAACTTACCGGCGATGATTTTCGTCTGGTGTTCTGGGTCGCGTTGATCCCCGCCTATCTTTCGATCGTCTTATTGTTTATCGCGGTCAAGGAATTACCCCTCAGTTGTGACGAAAACCCCCGGCGGCTCCCAATTCGCGGTGGCGACATCGCAGCCTTGCCGGCAGCACTCTGGTGGGTGATCGCGATCGCGGGCCTCCTGTCCTTGGCGCGTTTCAGTCAAGCATTTCTCGTGCTTAAGGCCTTTGAGATCGGCGTGGAGGCAGCCTTCGTGCCGGGGATCTTGGTCGTGATGCATCTCGTATATTCGATGGCAGCGTATCCCTTTGGCATTCTCGCTGATCACCTCGATCGTCGCCTCCAGCTCGGGATTGGGACGGTCATTCTGATTGGCGCCGATGTAGTATTAGCGAGTGCGAGCACCACTTGGATGACGGTGCTGGGAGCTGCCCTCTGGGGCTTGCAGCTCGGCGTAACGCAGGGGCTGCTGGGAGCTACAATTGCCGACGTAGCGCCCAACCGCCTGCGCGGCACCGCGTTTGGGATTTATGATGTTGCCATCGGTGCCGGGACGTTTGTCGCCAGCGCTGGCGCCGGCGCTCTTTGGATGGCTGGTGGACCATCCGTGGCCTTCGGAGTCAGCGCCTGCATCGCTATGGCGGCAACGTTCATGCTGCTGCTTCGGCCATTGCCAAAGACGATGACCACAGCGTCCTGATTATTTGAGCCTCAACAGTTGCCGTACGCGGGCATCCAGTATGACGCACTCCCCAGATAGACGATGATATTTTCTGGCCGCGTCGTCGCACATTGTTGAGTGCGTACTCGCGCGCGCCCATGTTGGGCTCTGTGTGTCTAACGGCCACGTGAGGATTGAAATGCCCAATGAATCTTCATTCGTTTCGATCCGTGGTCTCAGCGAGGCAGACGCTCAGACCAGGCTGAAGACGGAAGGGTATAATGAGCTGCCCAAGTCGGATCAGCGCACGCCGCTGCGCATTATTCTCGAAGTTGTGCGTGAGCCAATGTTGGCGCTGTTGCTCGGCGGCGGCGTAATCTATCTGGCGCTCGGCGACCTTACGGAAGCGCTTATCCTGGTCGTTTTCGCAACTCTATCGGTGCTCATTACTGTGGTGCAGGAGACCCGCACCGAGCGCGTGCTGGAAGCATTGCGCGATCTCACCAGCCCACGTGCGCTCGTTATTCGCAATGGCGAGCGCAAACGAATCGCTGGTCGGGAGGTGGTACGTGGTGATTTCATCGTGCTTTCAGAGGGGGACCGAGTACCAGCCGACGCCGTGCTTGTTCAGTGTCACGATCTGCGGATTGATGAATCGCTGCTGACAGGCGAATCCGTGCCGGTGCGAAAGGTTGCCAATAATCATGCCTCTCCACCCAAAGATCGCCGGCCGGGCGGCGATGACCTACCGTATGTGTTTTCTGGCTCGCTGGTCGTGCGCGGAGCAGGATTAGGTGAGGTGATCGCGATCGGCGCATTTAGCGAAATCGGCAAGATTGGACACTCACTCAGCACTCTGGAGATTGAGTCACCACGTTTGCAGGCGCAGACTCGCCGGCTTGTGTGGGTATTCGCCCTTGTTGGGGCAGCAGTAAGCGTTCTTGCGGTGGTGCTCTACGGCACCTTGCGCGGAGGTTGGCTCGATGCGGTGCTCGGCGGCATCGCGCTTGGCATGTCGATGCTGCCTGAAGAGTTTCCCGTCGTGCTCACCGTATTCATGGCGATGGGCGCTTGGCGCATCTCACGGGCGCGAGTATTGACCCGACGCGCTGCAGCCATCGAAACTCTCGGCTCCGCCACGGTGTTGTGTACGGACAAGACTGGCACGTTAACCGAAAACAGAATGTCCATCGCCGAGTTGCGGCGCGGCGACGAAATTTTCCGGCCGAGCGACGACGCCGGCGCAAAAATACCTGGTGAATTCCACAGCTTGGTCGAGTACGGCCTTCTCGCCAGTGCGCGAGACCCGTTCGACCCAATGGAGAAAGCCTTTCATGATCTCGGTCAAAAGCAATTGACCGAGACCGAACATCTACATGGCCACCAATGGACGCTTGTGCACATTTATGGCCTCCGCCCCGGTCTGCTCGCGGTGTCGAACGTCTGGCAGACAACAGAAGGCGGTCAGCAATTCGTCGTCGCCGCCAAGGGCGCACCTGAAGCCATCGCTGATCTCTGCCACCTCAGCGTTGCAGATCTGAATGCGCTGACACAGTCGGTTGACGCGATGGCAGCTGAAGGTTTGCGTGTTTTGGGAGTGGCTCGTGCTTTCTTCGCCGGGCAGTCACGGCCGGACTCGCCGCATGATTTCGTATTCGAGCTCTTGGGCCTAGTCGGTCTTGCTGACCCGCTGCGGGCGAGTGTGCCCGATGCGGTGAATGAATGCCGGTCGGCTGGCATCAGAGTGGTCATGATCACGGGCGACTATCCGGAAACTGCCAGAGCAATCGGCGGCCAGGCGGGCCTTGATGCTGAAGACCTCGTGACAGGCGAAGAACTCGAACAACTTAGCGAAGCAAGCGTAGCTCGGCGTGTAGGTACCGCGACTGTGTTTGCGCGGGTTATGCCTGAGCAAAAGCTTCGTATTGTGAACACACTTAAGGCGAACGGGGAAATAGTGGCAATGACCGGCGATGGCGTTAACGATGCACCTTCGCTTAAAGCCGCACACATTGGCATTGCCATGGGCGGCCGCGGAACCGACGTGGCTCGCGAGGCCTCGTCAATTGTACTTCTCGATGACGATTTTGGTTCGATCGTCAAGGCTGTCCGGCTCGGCCGCCGGATTTACGATAATCTCCGTAAGGCGATGGGTTTCATCTTCGCCGTACACGTACCGATCGCTGGCTTGGCGTTGCTGCCGTTGTTGTTCGGCCTGCCGATACTGTTTGGGCCGATGCATATCGCGTTTCTAGAGATGGTGATCGATCCGGTGTGCTCGCTCGTCTTTGAGGCCGAGACGGAAGAGGATGACGTGATGCGCCGACCGCCGCGTGCCTCTGATGAACCGCTGTTCTCCGGTCCGTTGATCGGCTGGAGCCTTTTGCAGGGCGCCTTCGGGTTCGCGCTCGTTTCCATCATCTACATCATGGCGCTGAGGCGGGGTATGCCGGAAGAGGAAGTGCGGGCGCTGACCTTCTTTTCGCTGGTGCTGACGATTATAGGCCTGATCTTTGTCAATCGCTCCTTCAGCGCCTCTTTGCTAACGGCGTTCCGCCGCCCCAATCCGGCGCTTGCATTGGTCCTCCTGTCCGTCACAGCAATGTTGAGCCTGACGCTTCTATGGCCGCTCGCGAGTAGTCTTTTCCGCTTCGGGCCCCTGCATTCCAACGATCTCGCGTTGACCCTTGGTGCCGGAGTTCTAACGCTTGTTTGCCTCGAACTGTTGAAACCACTATGGCGTGAACAGCGACAAAATTAATTGAACGCATATTGGGAGTGCTTTAGCTGAACGTCGTACCACCACTGGCTAGTAATAATGCCGGTGGTGATGGTGCCTGTAATAATAATGGTGGTGATGTCCGTAGTAGTAATGGTGGTGCGCGTACGCGTCGGAAGCGATTGCTGCCAGAGCAAGACCACCAATGACGGCGCCAGCAATCGTTCTCACCGAAAGGCATTTGGAACATTGATTTGGCTCAATAGCGCAGTCGAGGTTTGCCGGTATTGGAGTAACTGCGGATATCAAAGTTGAACTACGTTAGGGAGTGCCCGGTAGCATACGGGTAAGTGTGCGGTCGCGGAGCAGCCAGTGGTGGGCAAGAGCCGCCGCGGTGTGAAGTGCGGCAACGATAACAAGCGCGTTGGCCAAAACTTCGTGAATTTCTTCGACAGCTTCCGCAAATTGATGATGTTTGGCCCACGGAGACGCGATCTGGAATAGGCCAAAGACCGGCAGAGCATCGCCGTCAGCAAACTGCCCAGCTATCCCAGCGCCAATAACTGCCAGGAGCAGCCCATAAAGAAGCCAATGGGCGAACCTGCCTGCACGATCGGCCCATCGACCGAAAGGTGTAATTTCTAGTGGGGGTGGGGGGTCGACTAAGCGCCAAATCAAACGAACTGCGAGAAGCGCCAAGATCGCGAGCCCCGCAGACATATGGATGAATTGACCGGTGGCCCGGGCTGCCCCACGCGGCAATTCGACGGTGCCCATAATCCAAGCCACGATGACCAACGCGGCAATCGTCCAATGCAGCGTCTTGGCGATAGCGCCGTAGCGTTCTGCGGAATTTCTGAGTTGCATGCGGAAACCCCAACTCAAGTTCGCACGGTCTGCTTAGCCGATGAGGTGTTTCAAGCATTGACCTAACGCAATGCACACCGGACGAAATCCTCGCGAAGCACCGGCATTCAGGTACCGCATTCGAAATATTCGTAGTCGAATAACGAGCATTTTACATTTGACGCCGTCAT
Source organism: Pseudolabrys sp. (assembly GCA_036391175.1). Taxonomy (GTDB): domain Bacteria; phylum Pseudomonadota; class Alphaproteobacteria; order Rhizobiales; family Xanthobacteraceae; genus Pseudolabrys. The sequence continues at coordinate 10,658 of DASWAK010000098.1, read as the reverse complement.
GCCTGCTTTGACCCGGTCGTAGGGCGTCAGCAATCGTGCTATCTCATTAGCGTGCCGGGTGCGTTGTTTTGGTTTGCCCCTTTACAACATCATCGCACGCGAAGCCTTGGTCTTGCGGCCGGGGCTTCTGCTTTCCTGGGGCTCAGTTCAGCGCATGTCCGCATCGGCACTTAGCGGACAACACGACCGCACTCGGGTCTCGTTGACCATTTCGGTCTACCGCTTTTCCCAATCTGGCCTTCTGAGGCGCGATGCCTTGGTCTTCTACCTAGGTGATAGCACCCAGGGCTATTGCCCTGGGTATTCGTCCCGAGTTGCTGCGACGTCTGCAACTCCCACTTATTTAGTTGATGTGTCCGAAGTCATCTCCGCGCGAATTCGATGACGTATCGGAATTGAAATGCCTACACGGAGTAAGCCGATGAGAACGATCATATCTCTAGGGAACGTCCGTCAATCAACCGAGAATTTGCACATTCCGGTTTCAATCATATCGGCTCTTGCCGCTTTGGGGGCGCTTGTCGCGCTTTGGGCGCCGGCCTATCTCAAAATTCTTGACACTCTTGGCGATGGATTTTCGGCACGATCCGAAGCCCTTGGGTGGTCGTTGCTCGCTGTCAGCGCCTCTGGCCTGGGCAGTGTTGTTTACCTTGCCTGGCAAGATACGCGTGATCCGGTGTGGCGTGCGGCGCATGGACTGCCGTGGCGCACGCAATCGAATTCTACCTGACCCTGAATAGCTAGCATCGCGACGAAACCGAGGGGTCGCGCATGATCGACATTTTGAGCGGTCTTGGCGTCAATGTTGGCGCGAACATGCAGCCGCAGTTCTGGGTGTCGGTCGTCGAAATCATCTGGATCAACGTTCTGCTGTCGGGTGACAATGCGATTGTCATTGCGCTCGCCTGTCGCAGCTTGGCGTCGAAGCAACGGTTGGCCGGTATGGTGCTCGGCACGGGCGTTGCGCTTTTGCTGCGTGTCGCGTTCACCAGCGTCGTCGTGACGCTGATGTTCGTCCCCTACCTCAAGATCGCAGGTGGCGCAGCACTATTCTGGATCTCGCTGAAATTGCTGGCGCCTAGTGAGCTTAAATCGCTGGCGCCTGGCAAGGCTCCGGCCGAAAGTGTGCTAGGGGCCGTAACGGTTATCGCCATCGCTGATATCGTCATGAGCCTCGATAATGTGATCGCCGTTGCGGCGGCCGCCAAAGGCAACTTTGCCATGCTGATCTTTGGGCTCGGCGTCAGCATTCCTGTTATTGTCGCCGGCGCCACCGTCTTGATGGCGATTGTCAGTTACTTTCCGCTTATCATCTGGGCCGGCGCAGCGGTGCTCGGTTGGCTCGCTGGCGACCTAATTGCGACCGACCCTGTCGTCATCGACGGCGCAAGGGCTTTCGGGCCAGCCGCCCACGAAAAGATTGCGGTAGCGTGTTCGATCGTGGGGGTGGCCGGCACGCTGCTTGGAGGGTTGCTCGTTCGCGCAAGACAGCCGCTTCCGGCCTAATCACCATTCTTCCCCGCATGTACTGCCAAAGCAGTGAAGCCATGTCCGCTATTGGCACTAAGCGGGTATCACTTAGCGCGGCCGAATGTCCGCTTTCGGAGGTAAAGCGGACATCGCAATTGACGGCAATATGTCCGCTTATGACCCTGAGCAGCTCTTTGGGTGGGACACTCGTGGCAAAAAGCCTAATGATCCCGTGGGAGATTCGGGGTCCCACACTTTTTTGTCCTGAAAAGTGGACTCAAACTCGTCTTGCGAGCTTTGATGATGTCCGCGTTTAGGGGTAAAGCAGACATCGCGTGGACATGCTCGGATGTCCGCTTATGACCCAAAGCGGACATTTGGGCCGCAACGACGCCACCTAGTGGTCCCTTTTTGAATTTAGGAGTGGCCTAGTTTGCAAATAAACCCAACGCCAGCCACCAGACCTGCTAGCGATATATATGAGCCAAACAAACCTAGCATTATTAATGCTCCTCGCGATTTTAGTCGCGGAGCACCCTGTCGATCCCTTTGGGGACCCCCTGCCTCCTGTCGCTGCGCAAGAAAGCATCAAAGCGGCGCGCGAGAAGTTTGACCTACAAATGAAGCTAAATACCAAACGTCCTTGGGACGGCATGGACCTAACCGGTCCGCACGCACTTGAAAAGCGCGGGAAGCCGGTCGAGCAGGAATGAGAATGTATAGGCCGCCTCAGTTGGCGGCCTCTTTCATTTCAAATCAAGCGTGCGATGTCCGCAATTGGCACTTAGCGGACAATCCGACCGCGCCCGCCCTTGTCCGCTATTGGTTCTTCTTGGCTCACATGCGCAGTATTTAGAATATCGGTCATACAAACTGTGTCCTTTGGGGCCGTTTGAAAGCACGGTTGACGGTCTCTTTCGTTGTGCTGAACTACAGTCGCGATGTCGCACAAACGGACATCCCACTCGCGCCGGTGAATGTCCGCTATTTGGGGTGCATCACGAATAAACTGCGGCCACCTTGATCTGCCCCTCGTTGTGCACCACCTCGAGCGACACGTCGGTCCCATGCCGGCGCAGCCTTAAGTCTACAGCCGATTGGCCAAGACGCAGATTGCGCAAGGTCACCTCCTCGAGGAACGATGGCAGTTGTGGCTTATGCAATAGGATTTCATTGCGGTCCGGGTTGAATTCGAGGCCGAGTGAAGACTGCAGAAGCAGGAGCGGTGTCCCTGCGGCCCACGCCTGAGGCGAGCAGGCGACCGGATAGAGTGTTGGGCCGCGTTCGCGTCCACGCTGGAAGCCGCAATAGAGTTCAGGTAAGCGCCGCAAGTCCATATAGCTTGCTGCTTCGAACAGGCCCTTGAACACGCGATCCACTGCGCTCTTGTGTCCGTAGCGTGCAAAGCCGGCCGCGATCAGTGAATTGTCATGCGGCCAGACCGAGCCGTTGTGATACGACATCGGATTGTAACGACGCTCCTCGCGGGCCACAGTGCGGATTCCCCATCCCGAAAAAAACGACGGCCGCATTAGGTCACGCATTACCGCCTCGGCGCGCTCTGGCGTGGCGATCCCGCTGAAAAGCACCTGTCCGGCGTTCGAGGTCCGCACGCGACACGGTTGCTTCTCTCCATCCAAAGCGAGCGCATAGGTGCCAATGTCCTCGCACCAGAAAGCAGACTCAAATCGTTCGGCGAGTTTCTTGGCTTGTGCCTCGAGCGCGTCGCCGAGCGCGTGCTTACCTAGCCGGTGCGCGCCGCGCGCAGCCAGGCGCTTCGCCGCATAGACATAGCCCTGCACTTCGCAGAGCGCGATGGGTCCTTGCGCGAGCGAGCCATCAGCATGGAAGATCGCGTCCTGCGAGTCCTTCCAGCCCTGATTGACAAGGCCGATTTCGTCGGCGCGCTGGTATTCGACGAAGCCGTCGCGGTCGGGATCGCCCAGTCCGTCGATCCAGCCCAGCGCCGTTTCAACATTGGGCCATAGTTCGCGCAATGTCTCTGTGTCGCCGGTATGCTCGGCATAAAGTCCGGCCAGCATCACAAACAATGGTGTCGCATCCGCACTGCCGTAATACAGCCCGAATGGGATCTCGCCCAGCGCCGCCATCTCGCCGCCGCGCATCTCGTGTGGGACTTTTCCAGGTTCGGCATCGACAAGCGGGTCGAACTTGGTGGCCTGAAAGGCGGCGAGCCGCCGCAGGACGCCTTTGGCGATTCGAGAATCGCACCACAACATCTGCAGGGCGGTAATGATTCCATCGCGGCCGAACGTGGTCGAGTACCAAGGTATGCCGGCGTAGGGATAGGGGCCTTGCGGCGTGTTGGTCGTTAGCATCGCGAGGTCGGCCATCGAACGGCACATCATCTCGTTAAAGATATGGTTCGAGCTGGTGATCGTGGCCATGCCGCGGCTCGCGGCCTGGCGTTTTTGGAATGCCGCACGTAGTCCCTTTCGAAACGGAACCGCGATGCGTTCCTCGACGCCCTGGCCGCAAATTACCGTCACGAATATCGACCGGGCCTCGTTGGGCTGCAGAACGAACGCGTAGCCTGCGAGGCTGTCAGACAGCCGTTCCGGCACCGGATCGAACAGAATCATCGTGTGCCGCTGATTGCTGTCGAGGCCCTGATAGTTCAGCGCGACCTTGGCTTTGCCGACCTCCGCGCTTGCGGTACCGCGACGCTTGCGGTGCAGTCCGCGCACCTCGAACAGGTCGGCAAAGTCACTAGCGAAGGCGAACGAAAGCTGGACGTCGAATGGACGGTCACCGTGATTTTGTAAGCGCAGCCGTTGATAGACTGTGCCATTCAGAAGGAAAATCGTCCGCACGACGTGCAGCATATCCTTCGGCTGCACAAGCTTCTGATTGAGATAGATGTCGGGATTGGTCAGATCGACGGTGAGAAAGGAGTTGTCGTCGCGCACAACGGAACCCAGCAGCAAAGCCTGTTTTCCGCTCAGCAACATTTCCAGGTGGGAGAGATAGCGCGTGTCGCAAAAGAAAATGCCATCGGGTCCACCGGGTGCCGCCCCGATGTCTGCATGACTGTCGAACACGGCGAAGCAATCGCCCTGCTTGAGCGTGCGGCGCGGCCGAGTGGAGGATCCCGTACCCGGAATGTAGAAAGGTGTTTTGGGAACCTCCTCGACCGATCTTGCGATCGAGCCCTGGCTAAGCAACGAGAGGCCTCAAAATGTTCAAATTCTTCGCGTTCGGTGCAAGCTCGATTTCTTGCTGATCGCGCTTGGCGGATGTCGCCAGGAGCGACCGATAAATACCGACGTAGTCTTTCGCCATCCGTGTGGCGGAAAAGCGTTGTTCGAAACGCTGACGTACCCTTTTTCGATCGAGCGCAATGACGCGCGGCAGCGCCGCGATCGCCTCTTCCATGGTTTCGACGATAGCGCCGGTAATGCCGTCCTCGACGATCTCTGGAACCGAGCCGCAGCGAAAAGCCAGGACCGGGGTTCCACAGGCCATTGCCTCGATCATGGAGAGCCCGAACGGCTCCGGCCAATCGACTGGGAACAGCAGTGCCTGTGCGTCGCCGAGGAATTGCGTCTTTTGATGGTCGTTGATCTCGCCGATGAATTCAACGCCACCACCCTTGAGCAGCGGTTCGATCTCAGTCTTGAAATAGACCGCGTCGGCGCGGTCTACCTTGGCGGCAATCTTGAGCGGAATCCCAAGCGCACGCGCGATGGAAATGGCGCGGTCGGGACGTTTCTCCGGCGAGATACGGCCGAGAAAGGCGAGGTAACTGCCGCGCGCCTCCGCTGTGCCGCGATGCAGGTACGTTGGGATTCCGTGGTGAACGGTGCCCACGAAGTTCGCGTGCGGCACCGGACGGCGCTGCGCGTCCGAAATCGAAACCAGCGGCATGTCGTCGAAGCCCAGGTAGAGTGGGAGCAGATCCGGCAGATCCTGACGGCCGTGCAGCGTGGTCACAGTGCGCCCTGCGATCGATCGAAAAAGCGGGAAATGGAATTGATCGATATGAAAGTGCAGAACGTCGAAGTCGTCGACGCGTTGGCGGACGCGATCAAGCATCAACATATAGTAGGGGATCGTATCGCGGACGCTGGCGTCAAGCCGGAGTGCCTTGGGGACGCAGGATACGAGATTGGCTGCGGTGATCGAATCACCGCTCGCAAACAGCGTTACATCATGGCCAAGGCCCACCAACTCTTCCGTCAGGTAGGAGACGATCCGCTCGGTGCCCCCGTACAGTCGTGGAGGGACACTTTCCATCAAGGGCGCGATCTGAGCGATTTTCAATTTTGTCCCTTCCAAAACGTACACCGACACATGTGGCGATGGCGAAGGCAAATAGCGAGGGTAGGCTTTGCTATTTTGGTGCTGAAGGGACTGCTAGAACCTGCAATGTCGTTTATTGGCACAACGCGGACATAAGACAGCGACCGATCAATGTCCGCTTTTGGGGCAATAGTGGAAATCGCTGAGTGAGAGACTCACCTCCGCTTAGGCCGCTTACCACACTGCGAGCGTCGGCAAGCCCCTGGACAGGCGCTATCCGTTCAGCCGCCACCACCAATCCCGCGATTCGCGCCGAGCGAGGGTGTCCTCAGCCGGCTGGTCGGGCAGAGACCTGCGCTCGGCGATTGTCCGCCACCGGTCCCTCTCGCTCTTTATGTTCTCGAGCGCGGCCTTCAGATCGGCCACCTGCTGTTCGGCCCGTTCTGCCCGCAGGTGCAGTTCCGCATTTGGGGTTGGTCCCTTCGGAGTGTCCGGCTTCGATGGCGCACGGGACGATGCAGGTGCCGTTGCAAGCGTGCGCATGAGACGTTTCCTCCTTGCAAATGTATGATGCGGGCAACGGTGCGCTCGTCCGGTTAATAGCTGGTTGAAAGCTGGCGATACCATGTCCGCTATTGGCACAAAGCGGACAATCCGACCGCACCCACTTTTGTCCGCTATCGGAGTAACAGCGGGCAATTAAGAGCGTCAGCCTTCGCCAACTAGGCCGCGAAATCGAAGGATTATCTTTTCCAGTCTATCGCGGCGTGGCGACGATGATGCTAGCTCCTAGTAGGGGCGTTCGGCGAAACGATTGATTGCCACTATGTGATCAGTCCTTGGGACGCCTTGTGCCCGCTTAAGCCGCAATAATAAATCGAAAGGTCTATGACCTACCTCACATTCGGGAGACGCGAGAGCTGCCCTACTTTGCAAGCACGGAATTCAAGGACTGAATGCGCCCGTGAATAAGGGGATCAAATGATATGACCATCGGACTTGAACAGACCGAAGAAGAGATGCTCATCTACAAAGTCTCGGACGAGGCGCTGGAAAGTGCAACAGGAGCGGGGAACGAAAGAGCGGGGAATTACACGCTTTATTTCTGCACTGCTTTAGATTTATGTCCCGGCCCCTAAAGCGGAACATCGGGGCCCCGGGCTGCTGCTATCGCACGCCTGATCAATACACCTGAACAGACATGGGCGTGTCAAAGTAGGGTAGTGGCTAATTGCGGCTCGTATCATCGCGGCCTATTCTTCCAATATGCGTCGGGCAATCACCCTGATTTTGTTTTTAGCTTTGATTGTTGCTGGTCTTTATTTGAACCTATGGCTTTATCAGACTCAGACCGGCGCTCGCTTCTCGGTACTAATGGTAGGCTGCTTTTTAGTTCTGTTTGGCGGGTACATGCTTTGGACTAATTTTCTGTCTCCGGGCCGCGAGAAAAGATAAAGAAACGCGGTCGCCGGTTGATTCAATCCGCTGTTTCACATTTTGGAGAGACCGCCGCAAGGCGGTCTTTCTGTTTACCCAAGTCATTCCTGAGCCGCCAATCAATGTCCGCTTTCGGGGGAAAAACGGACATCGCGTGGACCTGCCGCAATGTCTGCTTTTGACCCAAAGCGGACATTGGTGATCACAATTTGATGTCTTGGAAGCGGCTCGTTTTTAGCAATAGTGGCCAGGCATGCATCTTTTGACAGTCGCCTTAAAGCCTTAAACGTCAGCTTCACTGACATGAAAGTTGAAATAAACATTTTTGAAACACTACAATTTCTATTTGTCGCTCATATGTTGGAAGCTCTTCCGGCAACTGGAGCATGAATAGTGATCGATCCAATTCCCCATTATATCAATGAACGCCAATCCGACTTACGGGGAGTTAAGGAAGGTTGGTATGCGATCGATGAGCACGGCAGTCTCTTGTCCGGCCCGTTTTCCAATCAGGAGAGTTGCCTGACAAGAAATCAGCCAGTCCGTGAAGTGGTCTATTGCGCTTGAGACGCGGCGGCCGCTGAATTCAAAGCCAACAAGGCGAAAAGAGTTGATGTTCGCTTGACCGAGAACGTCTCGGAACAACAAATATGAAGGATAATTGCTATGATGGAATCTCTGACCAAAACCATGACAAAGACGGCCAATAATAGTTCCGCACAGGCCAAAGGGACTTTCGAGAAGATGAGTGCCGCCACGGCTGAAGCCACTACTTTGATGAAGGACAGCTATTCGACGGCCGTTAAGGGTGCGCAGGACTACAACACCAAATTCATCGAATTCGCTCGCGCCAATACCGACACGGCCTTTGAATTTGCCCAAAAACTGTCGAGCGTGAAATCGCCTTCAGAGTTTTTCGAATTGTCGACCAGTCAATCACGTAAGCATTTCGAAACGCTGACCGAGCAGACCAAAGAACTCGCAGAGCTAGCCCAGAAAATCACGCTCGCGAATGCGGAGCCCCTCAAGACTGGCGCCAACAAGGCATTTAGCCAGCTCTCATAAGCTGATCCGAGTCGATTTCAGCGTTCTTGAAAGCCCAAGTATTCCCCCTTGGGCCTTTTTTCTGCGTTCCGGATGCAGTCCGCGAGCAGCCCAAGGAGCCGCTGAACCCATGCTGATGTTTCTAACGATTCGCCTTACCAAGCTATTGGTCGTTATCGGCTTCAGCGGGAGTGTCGCTTATATCGTGCCAGTAAGGGCTCAGACACTTAAGAATGAACCAAACCCGAAACAATTGTCTTGCGGACAGAAAGTCCTCGTTGAAAACAATACGTGTCCAGCGGGTCAAATTTTAGAAGTTACCGGCAGTTGCCTAGATACGAAATCCGCGATTGATATGCTGCAAAGGGGGATACAATACCACTGTATCAAGAGGAAACAGGACTAAGTTCGCTTAGGGACTAATTCGGAAAACCTTCCTGCTGCCACTGGGAACGTATGCTCGGGTTGGGCGCAGCGCCGATTAATTTGCCGTCCTGTCCGACGACGTAATTAGTCCCATCACCTTGGTTATCCGTTGCCACTCCGTTGTGGACCCAAGCAAGTGCCGCCGAACCGATCACGACCGCCGCACCAACGACTGCCCCGAGAAGTTTCGTTTTGCGCAATATCATTTTTTTTGCCTCATTTGAGGGAATCACCGAAGCGTTAGACATAGCTACTTTGCTGCAATGCACAATGCATATATATTTGTTTTTAATGGGGAAACCGAGCCACCTTCGAAGGTGAGTTTCATCGAATTACGCACGTTCCGATCGCGGGTGCGATCAAATGGCGCCCGGCGCCGCCTTGTCGTCGATCCCAAGGCGCTTTTGCGCGGCGGCAGGCATATTTGGCACGCGCAACTGACGACCCATGAACGTCGCCCACGGCTTTTCGGAGATCGGCTGAAGCTGCGCGAAATTCCAGAACTGTCGTTCGCTCATCTCAATCTCGGTAACCTCGTTCTCAAGGACCCAATTGCGAAGCGCCGACAACCTAGGTTGATCAGTTTCGCCAAACATTTTCTCCGGCAATGCCTTTTTCATGGACGCGGCTCCTGATTTGTTCGAGTGGATGCGTCCTCAAATTCTGCATCCTTCGCCGTTCAATGACCGGAGGGCACCGACGGCGCGGAAAGTCAGATTCCAAGAACTATTCGATCGCCTTTAAGCGTTTAGCCCCTGACGCTTAACAAGGTCTGACAACCGCTCAACTTTGAGGGTTCCAGCCACTTCGAGCCACAGCCGTGCTATTGGCCACTTAGCGCACAAAGCATCCGCGCTTGTCCGCTATTGGGGGTAAAGCGGAATGGCTTGAGGGCAGTCCATACGTGAAGCGTTACTCGACTTTAACCTCAAGAGAGCCCATATTAGCGTCGACTGAGACGCCAGCTCAAAGCGTCCGGGCTTTCAATCCAACTTGTCGGTCGGAATCCGTATGGGTGTCCGTAACCTCGCTCCGAAACATGTCGGGCGAAAGGAAACATCATGCAGTTACCAAAAATCTTCCAGGGAGAGTCGCTCACGCGTCTTTTACAGGGAGCCTTCGCGGGCTTTCTCGCCACAGTGGTCATAGGCTTCGGTTGGGGCGGGTGGATGCTTGGAAGCACGGCCAAGAAAATGGCGGATCAAAGCACCAGCAGCGCGGTCGTGGTGGCTCTCGCGCCGATCTGTGTTGACAAATTCCAACGCGCCACTGAGGCCAAAGCAACCTTAGCCCAACTAAAGCTGATCGATTCGTGGAAGCAAGACTCGTTTATCGAGAAGGGCGGCTGGGCGACGTTCCCAGGAACGGAATCACCCAACAACAACGTCGCGGAGGCCTGCGCCAAGATGCTCAACGAGTTGAAATAGCCACGAAGGCAACACATTCAACACAACGCGGGACAAATTCCTCGAGTGCAGGAGCGAGCCAATGGCCCGTGTCACAGTAGAAGATTGTGTCGACAAAGTTGAGAACCGCTTCGAGCTCGTCCTTGTGGCGAGCCACCGGGCTCGTCTGATTTCGTCGGGATCGAAGATTACCGTTGAGCGCGACAACGATAAGAATCCGATCGTTGCGTTGCGCGAAATCGCCGAAACCACCGTGTCACCCGGCGATATCAAGGAAGACCTCATTCACAGCCTGCAAAAATACGTCGAGGTCGACGAGGTGGAGCCGGAGGAGCCGCTCATCGGCACCAGTAATGCCGGCGTCGACTCCGGCGATACTAAGGTGACATCCGAGCATATGACCGAAGAAGAGCTGCTTAGGGGCATCGAGGGTCTGGCGCTAGTACCGCGGGAAGAACCGCAGGAAGAGCCGCGGGAAGAGGACGCCAATCTTCGTTATTGAGAATTGAGCGGCCCAATCGCAGCATCTGATCGGATACGGAGAGACCGCCGCGATGCGGTCTTTTTTTGGTCGTTCAACTTTGCGAATGTCCGCTTTTGGCCCGTAGCGGA